>DASTWV010000017.1 GCA_035765775.1 Actinomycetota bacterium
AGGGCGACCATCTCGCGTGCCGCCCGGGAGCCCATGCCCGCCCGGTAGCCCAGGAACGAGGCCATGGCCGGGGTGCCCTCCCAGCCCCGGGCGGTCTCGTAGGCCGCGACCCAGCACAGCGCCTGGCACTGGGCGGCCGCCACCTGGCCGAGCAGGGAGACCACCGCGTCCCCCAGGGCCTCGGTGCCGAAGTCCTCGGGCGGGAACAGATCCGTGGTCGGTTGCTCGAACATGTGTTCTAGTCTACCACACCCATATCGCAACCATGCAAGGGATGTGGCAAGAAATCTTGAGAATCTTTGTGCTGTTCTGGCGCGGGTACTGGCTGGTGGGATCTGAGGGCGGCGTCGACGCTTCTGCCGGTGCACCCTTCTATGTCATCATCGGCGGGCCACCACCTGAACGCTCCCATCGTGGGGATCGCTGTCTCGAGAGCCGGGTCTGGTCGCTTGGTTCCGACGGAGGATCTACTCCTCCGGCGATGCCTCCTTCTTCGGCGCCATGAGGGCCCGCACCTCAATTGCCAGCTATCGTCGGATGACGTGCCTATGGAAGTACAGCGTGGCGAAGAGCGGGTGCGTCCTTGCCGTCACCCGGATCTCCGCCGGCAGAGTGGCCCGCAACTGCTGCAGTGTGTCGCTATCCCGTCCCGTAACGGCAAGACCCACCTCGCCATCGAGATCGCCATCGCGCCGCGCGCGGCCGGCCGGCGGGTGCGCTTCGTCACCACCAACCTCCCCGCGGCGAGTGGACCAAGATCTTCCCGGAGCCCCGCCTGTGCAAGACCTCTTCGGCCCGCTATGGCTTGAGCCCGAAGCGCCGTGCCATGGCAAGCAATTCGTCTGGGTGTCGGCAAGAAATAACGAGATGGTCTCCAGTCACCAGAATCAGCTCGCAACCTAAAGCCGGCCTTAGAGAAATGGGCGACAAGAGCACTCTTATAGCGAACGGAAGCACCGAAAAACAAGCCCGTTTCTGGCTGGCCGGCGCAGGGCTAGCGCTGTTATCTGGAAGCTGGTCGCCATGAAGGATGGTCCTACCTGTTGTCCGAATAAGACTAAGGCAAGTTCAAACCGTGTTGCGGAGAGTCTATAAGCTAGTCGCACGCCGCTAAATAGCACCGCCATCAGTAGGCAGAGACTCCATAAAACAGGAACGCTTCCGGACTGGCGAATCCCATGAGGAAGCAGACGCAGAACCCCACCGACCAACATTACGGTGGATATCGCAGTGCAGGCGAGTGCGACGCCGGTTTCTAGACCTCCGTACGGCCATTCCGTCGCTTCCCAAATTGGCAATTCTTCCCGCGGCGCTCGTCGTTCAGCCGCTACACTTGCTTACGAACCAATTACCATGGGAACTGGCTGCTGCGGGTAGCTAGGCCCGGCGAGCCCAACCGTTTACTATGGCCTTCCTATGATTCATTCATAACGCCTTGACCAGTTCGTTTGTACGTGGCATGCAAAAGTCCCCACTGGTGGCCACTTAGAACGCCCCACGGACTCGGGGCTTGTATCGGAGCCCATCCCATAGCTCTTGAGGCCGAAGGGTCCGGTTGGTAGCCGATCGAGGAAAAGCCTTTCCTGATGGCGTCGTTGGTGCGGTCTACGCATATTGCAGTGGTGACACAGCTCCGCCCAGTTGGGCAGCCGCAACTGGGCGGCAAGACTCACCCGAGGCCGGGCTCTGCGTGGGCACCACAAGCAGCTGCCGCACCGTTTTGGCGCCCCTCCGATGTGGGGGGATGTCCTCGCGAAGCACCTGCGGCCATCTGGCTCAATAGCCGAGGCCGACTGGTGACCCCTATTCCAAATTTCGTTCCTCTGATGCTCGGATCCGGCGCCACCTGCATCATCGCCGTCCGTCCGGGACGGTCCGGCTCGCCCTACTCGTCCAGCCAGGGCGACCCCGGCTCCCACCGGACGTGCAGGCGCCGTGCCGCCCGGGCCTCGTCCAGGCGCCCGACAGGCGCCGTCACGGGGGCCTCGTGCAGCAGTTCGGGGTCGGAGGAGGCCTCCCCCGCAATCTGCAGCAGCGCCGCCGCCAGGGCGTCCAGGGACTCCCGGGACTCGGTCTCGGTCGGCTCCACCATCATGGCCTCCTCCACCACCAGCGGGAAGTAGACGGTGGGCGGGTGGAAGCCGAGGTCGATCAGCCGTTTGGCGACGTCCATTGCCCGCACCCCCTTCGCCCGCAGCGGCTTGGCGGTGCACACGAACTCGTGCATGCAGGTGCCGGGGTGGGCCTCGGGATAGGCTTCCCGCACGAGGGCCCGGAGGTAGTTGGCGTTCAGCACCGCCCGCTCGGCGATGCGCACCAGGCCCTCGCCGCCGAGGGAGCGCAGGTAGGTATACGCCCGCACCACGACGCCGAAGTTGCCGTGGAAGCCGTGCAGCCGCCCGATCGACTGCGGCCGATCGGTGTCCCAGAACCACCGGTTGGCGGCCTCGTCGTAGCCCACCACCGGGCTGGGCAGGTACTGGGCGAGCCGGGCGCTCACCGCCACCGGGCCGGAGCCCGGGCCGCCACCGCCGTGGGGGGTCGTGAAGGTCTTGTGGGTATTCATGTGGACGATGTCGAAGCCCATGTCGCCGGGGCGTACCTTGCCCAGGATGGCGTTGAAGTTGGCGCCGTCGAAGTACAGGAGCCCCCCGGACCGGTGCAGGGCGGCGGCAATGCGCTCGATGTCGGTCTCGAACAGGCCCAGGGTGTTGGGGTTGGTCAGCATCAGGCCGGCGACGCTGGGGTCCAGGGCGGCTTCGAGGGCTGCCAGGTCCACCAGGCCCCGCTCGTCGGAGGGGATCTGGCGCACCTTGTAGCCGCCCAGCGCCACACTGGCGGGGTTGGTGCCGTGCGCCGAGTCCGGGATGAGCACCACGGACCGGGGGTGGCCCTCGGTGGCGGTGTGATGGGCGCGCATGATGAGCAGGCCGGTCAGCTCGCCCTGCGCCCCGGCGGCGGGCTGGAAGGTAACCCGCGCCATCCCGGTCAGCTCGGCCAGGTACTGCTCCATCTCCCAGAGCAGCTGGAGGGCGCCCTGAACCTGGTCGGCGGGCTGCCAGGGGTGGATGTTGCGGAACCCGGGCAGGCCGGCGACGTCCTCGTGGACTTTCGGGTTGTACTTCATGGTGCACGACCCCAGCGGGTACACCCCGACATCGATCGCCCAGTTGCGCTGCGACAGCCGGGTGTAGTGGCGGACGAGGTCGAGCTCGGAGACCTCGGGCAGGCGAGGCGGCGAGGCCCGGCGCAACCCGGGCGGGATGAGGCCCTCCGCCGGCGACCCCGCCGGCTGCGCCACCGATGAGGCCCGGCGCCCGGGCGCCGAGACGTCGAAGATCGTCTGGGGCTCCGGCCCCCGTGCCCTGCCGCTCATGCCACCACCTCGGCCAGCGCCTTGGCCAGCCCCTCGATCTGCTCCGGCGTCCGCCGCTCGGTCACCGCCACCAACAGGTGGCTGGCCAGCTCGGCCGACGCGACCCCCAGGCCCGGTCCGACGAGGTACCCCCGCTCCGCCAGGCCGGCCGCCACCCGCTCGGCATCGCCGGGCACCTGCAGGGCGAACTCCTTGAAGAAGGGCGCCGCGAAGGCCAGGCGGCAGCCGGGCACCGAGGCCAGGAGGTCGGCGGCCTGGTGTGCCCCGGCCAGGCAGGACTCGCCCAGCTCCACCAGGCCCTGCGGTCCCAGCCAGGAGAGGTACACCGTGGCCGCGATCGCCAGCAGGGTCTGGTTGGTGCACACGTTCGAGGTCGCCTTCTCCCGGCGGATGTGCTGCTCGCGGGCCTGGAGCGTCAGGACGAAGCCGCCCTTGCCCCGGACGTCCACGGTGGCGCCGACGATCCGGCCGGGCACCCGGCGCACGTGCTCCGGGCGGGTGGCGAAGTAGCCCAGGTAGGGCCCGCCGTACAGCAGCCCGACCCCCAGGCCCTGGCCCTCGCCGACCACCACATCGGCCCCCAGCGCCCCGGGCGCCTCCAGCACCCCGGCGGTGGTGGGGTCGAAGACGACGACGAGGAGGGCACCGGCGGCGTGGGTCGCCTCCGCGATGGCCGCCAGATCCTCCAGGCACCCGAAGAAGTTCGGCTGCGCCACCACCACGCAGGCAGCCCCGGCCAGATCGCCCAGGTCCCCGGTCACCCCGTCCCCTGCAGCGGTGGTGGAGAAGCTGAACCCCCGCGCCCCGCCGTTGGTGCGCGCCACCGCGGCGTAGTTGGGGTTCAGGGCGCCGCTCAGCACGATCCGGGAGCGCCCGGTCGCGCCGGTGGCCAGGTTGATGGCCTCCACCAGGGCGCTCGCCCCGTCGTACAGGCTGGCGTTGGCCACCCCCATGCCGGTCAGCTCGCAGATCATCGACTGGAACTCGAACAGCACCCCGAGCACCCCCTGGGACAGTTCGGGCTGGTAGGGCGTGTAGGAGGTGGCGAACTCGGCCCGGAACGCAAGATGGGCCACTGGCGAGGGGACGTAGTGGTCGTATGCCCCGCCGCCCGCGAAGCACACCAGCTCACCGGTGGGACGGTTCTTGCGGGCAAGGCCCTCCATGAGGGCGAGGACCTCGGCCTCGGGCATGCCGTGGGGCAACGCCAGGTCCCGCCCCAGGCGTACCGAGCCCGGGATGGGGGCGAACAGGTCTTCGATGCCGGTGAACCCGGCGGCGGCCAGCATGGCCTCGATGTCTGCTTCAGTGTGCGGCGTGTAGTCCAACGGATGCTCCCGGCTGGTGGTGATCGTCCCCCGGGCTAGCTCCCCGCCGCCGCCGCCCGGCCCCGGGCCACGAAGGGCGGGACCACGACGGTCGCCGGCACCTGCTTGCCCCGGACGTCGATGTCCAGCATGGTACCTGGCTCGGCGGCCTCAGGGTGGACATATCCCAGGCCAATGCCGGTCTTCAGCGTCGGCGAGAAGTTGCCGCTGGTCAGCTCCCCCACCTGGCGCGAGCCCGACAGGACGTGTTGGCCCGCCCGGGGGATCCCCGGTCCGGAGGCCTGGAGGCCGACGAGGCGCCGGCTGGGCCCGGCCTCCCGGACGCCGACGATGGCATCGCGGCCGGTGAATGCCGGCTTGTCCCAGGCCACCGCCCAGGAGAGGCCCGCCTCCACCGGGTTGTGGTCGACCGAAATCTCGTGGCCGTGGAGCGGGTAGCCCATCTCCAGGCGGAGGGTGTCCCGGGCGCCCAGCCCGATCGGCAGGATGCCGTGCGGCGCTCCCGCCGCCAGCAGCCGGTCCCAGATCCGGGGGGCGTCGTCCCAGGGGACGAACAACTCGAAGCCGTACTCCCCGGTATACCCCGTCCGGGCAACCTGGAGCGCCACCCCGTCCAGCGCGATCTCCCGGAACCGGTGCAGCTTCAACTCGACCGCCCCGGGCAGCAACTCTTCGGCCATGGCCCGGGCCCGCGGCCCCTGGAGGGCCAGGATGGCCCACTGGAACGCCGCCTCGGTGATCTCGGCGTCGAAGCCGCCGGCCGCGCGGGAGTCCGCCAGGCATGCCTGCACCGCCTTGGTGTTGGCGGCGTTGGGCACCACCAGGAAGTCGGCCGCCCGCCGGTAGACGAACAGGTCGTCCACGATGCCTCCCTCGGGGGTCAGGCACAGGCCGTAGCGTGCCCTCCCGACCTCCAGGCCGGACACCGCCCCGGTCACCACCATGTCGACCAGCGCCCCGGCATCGGGCCCGGTGACCAGCACCTTGCCCAGGTGCGAGACGTCGAACAGCCCCACGCGCTCCCGGACGGCGGTGTGCTCGGCCACGACGCCGGACACCTGCAGGGGCATGTCCCAGCCGGCGAAGTCCACCATGCGGGCGCCCGCGGCGACGTGGGCGTCGTGCAGGGGCCCGCGGATCACGCGTCGCGGGTGAGGTCGAGCCCGGTCACCGGGGCGTCCGGGTCCAACCCGGCTGCGCTCGCGGCGGTGGGCGACTCCAGGCCGTACTTGACCAGCAGGCTCAGGTAGTCCCGCTGGTAGAAGATCTTGCAGCGCACGTCCGGATACAACTCTCGCAACCTCCGTACTTTCCGGTTCTTCTTGGTGACGAGCTTCTGGTTGAGCGTCGTGATCTCGATGTAGACGTCGTAGGCTGGCAGGTAAAAGTCGGGGGTGAAGCGCTGCGTGACACTACCGTCCGCGCCCCAGTCGATGTCGAATGAGCGGGGCTCGTAGTCCCACTCGATCTGGTAGAAATCCAGCAATCGGGCGAATTGCCGCTCGGAGTGGTGAGCGAAGGCGACGGTGTCGCTGCCCGGAAGCGCTTCGGAGTCAGATGCTGCCTCGGCACCCTCCGGGGGCCGCGATTCTGTGGTGCTGCCGCTTTTCGTGCGGATCGCCTACTCCTCCCCGGCCCTTCCGCCTGGGATGGCTCGCCTCGCGGCGGGCACGACGGGCGCATCCTCGACGTCGTCGGGTTGCCCGTGTCCCCCCACCTCGTCAGCCGCCGGGCGGAGCTCGGAGACGGATCCCCGAAGGCCCTGGATCACCGGGTCGATGGCGATGCCGAAGACGCCCTGGCCCCGGCGCAGGACGTCGACCACCTCGTTCTCCGAGTGGCAGGCGTAAATCGAGTTGCCGTCGCTCACCAGGGTGACCCCGCGGACGTCGTCCCCGAGGCCCCGCAGGTAGTCGATGGCCGCCCGCACCCGGTGCAGGCTGACACCGGCGTCGAGCAGCTTCTTGATGAGCTTCAACTCGACCAGGTCCCCGAAGGAATAGAGCCGCTGGCTGCCGGAGCCCTGCGCCGGCTGGATGCTGGGGGTGGCCAGCTCCGTACGTGCCCAGTAGTCCAGCTGCCGGTAGCTGATGCCGACGATCTTGCACACCTGGGGGCCACGGAATCCCCGCGTCGCTACTGCCTGCAGCATAGAGGCCGCCTCCATTCCTTGGACAAGTCGATGGCTCCGGGCAGGCAGGTTCCAGACCGTGTGGGCTGGCACTGAACGTCCGAGATGCTCCGACCCCGTGAGGCTAAAACCCGGCCGGAGTGGGAGTCAAGGTTTAGAGCGTCACAAAAACCTTACGTTGACGTCGAGGGTTTGTGGCCCCCGACGTGTCACTGGTTCTTGAAGTCCTCAGGCGAGACCTGATCGAGAAACTCACGGAACTTTTCGACCTGAATGTCGGGTGCTTCCTCGGCCTCGTCCTCCCGCATGTTGATGCTGGCTTCCTCCAGGACCTCCTCGGCGACGAAGATCGGGGCGCCCGCCCGGACGGCGAGGGCGATGGCGTCGGAGGGCCGGCTGGAGACCTCGTAGGAGGCTCCCCGGGTCCGCATGCGGATGGCGGCGTAGAAGGTGCCCTCGCGCAGCTCGGTGATGTCGATCCCCTCCACCGTCACGCCCACCTCGTCCAGCACGGACTTCAGGAGGTCATGGGTCATGGGGCGCTGGGTGACCACTCCCTGCAGGGCGAAGGCGATGGCGGTCGCCTCGACGGCGCCGATCCAGATGGGGAGGAAGCGAACCCCGTCGCGTTCCTTGAGCAGCACGATGGGCTGGTTGGTCGGCAACTCGACCCGGACGCCAACGAGCGTAACCTCGACCATCGTCACCACCCGCGGAGGGCACGTCCCCGCCGACCATCGGCGGTTCGGCCACCCGGCGAAACCCGGGAGGAGCACCCCCCAGACGCCCTCAGACTAGCACAGGGACACGCCCCTTCCCCGGCCCGGAGGCGGCTGCGGGCGGGGCTCGGCGGGGGCGGGCTGACCCCCCGTCAGGCTTCGAGGATTGGGAACAGCGTGCCCGCCAGGGCGTCGGGTGCGGCCGCCAGGGCGGCCACGTCGGTCACCGCCAGGAGGTCCGGGAGGTTGCGGTAGCGGCCGTGCAGGTCGAGCCCGTAGCCCACCAGGAAACTGCTGGTCTCAAAGCCCGCATAGTCCACGGGCAGCTCGGCAATCCGCAACACCCGCTTGTCGATGAGGGCGCAGATGCGCAGCGATGCCGGGGCCCGAGTCTCCAACGTGCGCAGCAGGTAGGCCAGGGAGAGCCCGGTATCCACGATGTCCTCGACGATGACCACGTCACGCCCGTCGAGGGGCTGTTCCAGGTCCTTGACGATGCGCACCACGCCTGTGCGGTCGGCTTCCGAATAGCGGGAGATGGACATGAAGTCCACATCGGCGTCGATCGGCATCTGGCGCACGAGATCGGCGAGGAAGATCACCGACCCCTTCAGCACCGAGATCAGCAGGGGCCGCTCTCCCGACGCCGCGCTCGCCACCGCCAGGTCGGCCGACACCGCTGTGGCCAGCTCCCGGACCCGGTCATGGATCTGCTCCCGGGTATAGGCGAGCTCGGCGAGGGCGGCGGGAGCCACGTCGGATCCGCGCTCAGCGCTGCAGGTGCTGGCGGAGCGTCGAGCGGAGCAGGAGGCCCTTCAGGCGGGAGGAGAGCTTGGCGAGGTCGGACAGCGACTGGACGGCCCGGCGCCGGCTGTCGTTGGACCCGCCCCGGGGCACGACCGCCTGCTCGAACAGACCCGCCTCCCGCTCGGCGAAGTGCCGGTACATGCGCAGGTGGCGGGGCTCGATGCCCACTTTGGCGAAGTCCCGGGCGATCTTGGCGATCATCAGGTCGTCTTCGTCGTAGAAGACGCTCCCCTCCAGCGGATGGGCGTCGATCAGCCCGTATTCCTGCAACTCCTTCAGCTGCTCGGTGGCCAGGCCGCTGGCCGCCGCCAGCTCATCGAGGCTCAGGTGGAGCCCGCCGACGGGCGTGTCGAGGTCGTCCTCGGGTGCGTAGGGCACGGTGCTGGGCGCCGGCGTCCCGCTGGCGTCGGTCCCGGTACTGTCCGCCCGAGCCGGAGCGGGGGCCGCCGGGGCTTCGGCACCATCCGCCTCGAACTGCTCGAGCTTGCGCCGGATGATCTTGAGCGGCATGAAGTTGTCGCGCTGCAGGCGCAGGATGTACCGCAGGCGGGCAAGGTCCTGTTGGTAGAACTTGCGGTAGCCCGAGGGCGTGCGCTCCGGCTCGATGAGCCCCTCCGCCTCCAGGAAGCGGATCTTGGAGACGGTCACCTCGGGGAACTCCTCGCGCAGGGACTTGAGCACGTCCCCGATGCTCATGAAGGGGCGGACGCTCACGCTCGCGGCGGGCCTCCGGTGAAGAAGACGAGCTTGAACTTCCCGATCTGGATCTCGTCGCCGCTGGCCAGCGGCGTGGTGTCCACCCGGTGACGGTTCACGAAGGTCCCGTTGAGGCTCCCGACGTCCTCCAACTGGAACGCACCGTCCTTGCGCCGGATCTCGGCGTGGCGCCGTGACACGGTCACGTCATCCAGGAAGATGTCACTGGAAGGATTCCGGCCGCAGGTCACGACGTCTTTGTCCAGGAAGAACTTCGTCCCGGCGTTCGGCCCGCGCCGGACGACGATGATGGCCCGGCCCTCCTCAAGTTCGTCGATCGGGACGGAGAACTCCTCCTCACCGTCACCTTCGGTCTCGAGGTTGAAGGTGACAGTGGTGTCCTCACCCCCCTCTTGGCCCGGGGCGGAGCGGCCGCCGGCGGCGTCCGGTCGTAACGGGGCCCCGCAGGTGCCGCAGAAATTCGCGCCTTCTGGGTTGCGGTTCCCGCAATTCGTACAGAACATTGCCTCTCCTCGCCCGAGTATTCGACGCTCGCCTGAATCTAAACCATACCTAGAGGGTTGTGCAACGACCGACATCAGCCCTGGTGTGTACCCCGCTGTCCCGCGTGCAACCTCCCTTCGATCGGGCGGGCTGGGCGACGGCTCGCCCGGGTCCTCAGGGCGGAGAAGGACCGTACTCGTCCGGCTCCGGAGACCGTACCGTGGCCGGCCCACCCCAGAGACTCCCGAACCCATCCCGCACTGCTCGGGCCAGATCTTGCCATGTCGTGCCCGGCCTGACATGGTCCAGGCAGGTGGACCGCTCGTCCGGCATGCTCCCGAGCAGGGTGGCGGTGCGGGCTCGCTGGTCGGCGATCGGCAGCGACCCGTGCTGCAGGAACCACCCGCCCCGGCGCACCTGGGCGCTGCCGCAGATCTTCCGCCCGGCCACGGACAGGTCGGCCCCGGTGGGCACGGCGAAGCAGTCGAGCGGCCGCCCGGCAGCCTCGTGGTCCGCGACGCCGGCGTCGACCCCCAGCGTGGCGAGACCCGCGGACAACGCCTGGGCGATCCACCCGTACGCCTCCCGGACGCTGCGCCCGCCGTCGGGCGCGACCACCGAATAGGTCACGTCCCCGTCGTGCAGGACGCACCCGCCTCCCGTCGGGCGGCGCACCACCGCCACCCCTGCCTCCCGGCACCGGGCTGCGATCTCCCCGGGCAGGTCAGTGTGCACCCCGATGCTGAGCGTGGGCCGGGCCCAGGCGTAGACCCGCACGACGGCCTCGCGCCGCTGCCGGGCGAGGGAGGCGGCCAGCACAGCGGCATCGAGCGCCATCGTCGCGTCCGGCTCCAGCAGCCCGGCCTCCAGCAGGCACCACCCCCCGGGGGGCGCGCCCGGGCCGCTAGCCCTCGTCGAGGCTGGCGACGAGAGTCTCGTAGTCACCGGCGCTGAGCAGCTGGTTGACCGCGTCCGGATCGGAGACCCGGATGACGGCGAGCCACCCGTCGCCGTAGGGGTCCTGGTTCACGGCGGCGGGGTTCTCCCGGCATTCGGCGTTGACCTCCTCGACGGTGCCGCTCACCGGGGCGAAGACGTCGGACACCGACTTGGTGGACTCGACCTCCCCCATCGGGTCGCCGGCCGTGACCTCGGCCCCCTCGGCGGGGAGCTCCAGGTAGACGACGTCGCCCAGGCGCTCCTGGGCGAAATCGGTGATCCCGATCCTGCAGAGCCCGGCTTCGACGCGTACCCACTCGTGCTCGGTGGTGTAGCGGAGGTCGGGGGGGATGGCTGACATGGATCCTCCTTCGTGGCGGGCTGCGATCGGGCCGGCGGGTTGTGGCGGCGTGCCGGAAGGGTAGCGAACCTTAGCGGCTTCCGCCGCCTGTCTGGGCCTGGCCAGTCCCGCCCGCCCGCGCCGCCCCGCGCCGGATCTCGGTGGCGTACAGGTACCCGGCCGCCCAGTAGAGCGCCGCGCCGAGGATCAGGAACACCAGCGCGGTGTCGTGCACCCCGGCCGCCGCCGAGCGCTCGCCGTGCACCCCGCTCACCTTCATGACTGCCCCCAGGGCGGCGAACCCGAAGCCGACGAAGATCGATGCGGTTGCCCGCTTGCCGGTCCGGTTCACCGGCAGCCGGGGGATCCCCTTCTTCTCGAGGGCCAGGAACGCCGCCATGATGATGACGTCCCGGGCGATGATGAACCCGGACAGGATCCAAGGCACGGTGCCCCTGGCCCCGAACGCGACGAGAACGGCGATAATGACCAGCCGGTCGGCGAGCGGATCGAGCAGCTTGCCCAGGTTGGAGACCTGGCCGGTCGCCCGGGCGACGAACCCGTCGAGGAAGTCGCTGACGCCCACCACGACGAGGATGACCGTGGCGGCGAGGACGTGGCCGCTCAGGTACACCCACAGGAACACCGGGAGCGCCAGGAGCCGTGCGAACGAGATGAGGTTGGGGATGGTGAAGACCCGGTCGAGCACGACCTCCCCGGGGGGATCCGCCACAGCGCCTCCTGTTGGGTCGGGCGGCCCTTGGGCGGGCGCCCGAGCGACGATGATATAGGCAAGGTGCGCAGCGTCGAAGGGTTCGTCTGGCACAGCGAGCGGCGGGTGCTCACCGCCGGCGGGCGCGCGCGGGTGTACCGCCTCTACCGGCCCCGGGGCCTGTCCCGGGGCAACCGGGTGCCCCTCGTGATGGTGCTGCACGGCGGCTTCGGGTCCGGGGCGCAGGCCGAGTACGCCTACCGGTGGAACGACCTCGCCGACGTGCACGGCTTCGTCCTGTGCTACCCGGACGGCCTCGGCCACTCGTGGAACGCCGGCACGTGCTGCGGGCCGGCGGTGCGGGAGGGGGTGGACGACGTGGCCTTCCTGGCCGCCGTGCTGGAGGAGGCGGGTGCCACCGAGGGGGTCGATCCCCGCCGGGTGTACGCCGCCGGCATCTCCAACGGGGCGATGATGGCCTACCGCCTGGGGTGCGACCTCCCCGGGCGCCTGGCGGCGATCGGCTCGGTGGCCGGGACCATGGTGTGCGAGTGCCGCCGGCCGGCGCCCATCTCGGTCCTGGCGATCCACGGCCTGGAGGATGCCAACCTCCCCTTCGGGGGCGGCATCGGGGCGAAGGCCTTCGAGCCCACGCCCCGGCCCCCGGTGCTCTCGGTCATGGACGTCTGGCGCCAGGCCGGCCGCTGCGGTCCCCCCCGGGTGATCGAGGCGCCCCCGGTGCGCACCGAGAGCTGGTCGGGTCCGAACGGCATCGAGGTGCGCCTGACCACCATCGCCGGCGCCGGCCACCAGTGGCCCGGCGGCCGCCCCCCGGCACCCCGGGTGGCCCGGGCGCTGCGGCTGGACCCGCCCAGCCCGGCGCTGGATGCCACCGCGGTGCTGTGGGACTTCTTCGCCGCCCATCCGCGTCTGGAGGCGCCGGCCGGCCGGTAGCGCGGAGTGGCGCCCGGGGCCGCAATGGGCGAGGATCAGGAAGCGATGGCCACCGTCAACCTCACCGGCGACTCCTTCTGGGACACCGTCCGGGCCAACAGCATCGTCCTGGTGGACTTCTGGGCCGAATGGTGCGGGCCGTGCAAGCGTTTCGCCCCGGTCTTCGAGCGGGTGTCGGAGCAGCATCCCGACATCGTGTTCGGCAAGGTCGACACCGAGGCGGAGCCGGCGCTGTCCGCCTCCGCCCGCATCCTCTCCATCCCCACGCTGTTCGTGTTCCGGGAGGGCATCTGCCTGCTCGCCCAGCCCGGGGCGATGCCCGAGGGCGCCCTGACCGAGCTCATCGACCGCATCCGGGGCATCGACATGGACGACCTGCGCCGCCGGATCGCCGAGGAGGACGCCGCCCCGCAGACCCCCCGGGGCTGAGGCACCGCACGGGTAGGGCGGGGCCGAGCCGAGGTCGATGTCGGGGACTTTTGTCCCGGATCGTGGGACTAAAGTCCCCCAGTTCGCCTCGTCGCACCCTTGCCGGGCCGGTCGTCAGCCGGTGTACGCCGCCAGGTGCTCGCCGGTCAGCGTGTTGGGGGCCGCAACCAACGCTGCGGGCGTCCCGGTGAACACCACGCGCCCGCCGTCATGGCCCGCGCCCGGGCCGAGGTCGATGATCCAGTCGGCGTGGGCGATCACCGCCAGGTGGTGCTCGATCACGATGACTGATTTGCCGGAGTCCACCAGCCGGTCGAGCAACGCGAGCAGCTGCTCGACATCGGCCAGGTGCAGGCCGCTGGTCGGCTCGTCGAGCACGTAGATGCCGCCGTCGGTGGCCATCTGGATCGCCAACTTCAGGCGCTGGCGCTCCCCGCCTGACAGGGTCGTCAGGGGCTGGCCGATCCGCAGGTAGCCCAAGCCGACGTCGCCCAGGCGCTCCAGGATCTTGCGGGCGGCCGGGGTCTTCGCCGGCCCGGCACCGAAGAATGCATCTGCCTCGCTGACCGACATGGCGAGCACCTCGCTGATGTCCCGCCCGGCCAGCCTGTACTCCAGCACGCTGGCATCGAAGCGCTTGCCCTCGCACTCCTCGCACACGGTCGCCACGGTGGCCATCACGGCGAGGTCGGTGTAGATGACACCGTTGCCGGCGCAGTTGGGGCACGCCCCCTCGGAGTTCGCACTGAAGAGGCCCGCCTTGACGCCGTTCGCCTTGGCGAACGCATTCCGGATCGGGTCGAGGAGCCCGGAGTAGGTGGCCGGGTTGCTGCGCCGGGAGCCGCGGATCGGGGTCTGGTCGATCGATACCACCCCGGCTCGCTTCGGGATGGAGCCGTGGATGAGCGAGCTCTTGCCGGAACCGGCCACGCCGGTCACGACACAGAGCACGCCCAGGGGGATGTCCACGTCCACGTCGTGCAGGTTGTGCCGGCTGGCATGGCGGACCTCGAGCTTCCCCGTCGGTGCCCGGGGTTCCTGCTTGAGCCGGGCCCGGTAGCTGAGGTGCCGGCCGGTGAGGGTGGCGCTGGCCCGCAGACCGTCGACCGGCCCGGCGTAGCACACGGTGCCGCCCTGCTCGCCGGCGCCGGGGCCGAGGTCGACGACGTGGTCGGCAATGGCGATCACATCCGGCTTGTGCTCGACGACGAGGACGGTGTTGCCCTTGTCCCGCAACGCCACCAGCAGCCGGTTCATGCGCTGGATGTCGTGGGGATGCAGGCCGACGGTGGGCTCGTCGAAGACGTAGGTGACGTCGGTCAGGGACGAGCCCAGGTGGCGGATCATCTTGACCCGCTGCGCCTCGCCGCCGGACAGGGTGCCCGAGGGCCGCTCGAGCGAGAGGTACCCCAGACCGATCTCGACGAATGAGTCGATGATCTGGCGCAGGGAACTGAGCAGGGGCGCCACGGACGGCTCGTCGAGGGCCGCCACCCACCCGGCCAGGTCGCTGATCTGCATGGCGCACGCATCGGCGATGTTGATCTCCCCGATGCGCGACGACCGGGCCGCCTCGCTCAGCCGGGTACCGCCGCAGTCGGGGCAGGCGGTGAAGGTGGCCACCCGGTCCACGAAGGCCCGGATGTGAGGCTGCATCCCCTCCCGGTCCTTGGAGAGCATCGACTTCTGGACCCGGAGGACCAGCCCCTCATACGTCATGTTGATGCCCTCGATCTTCATCCGGACCGGCTCGTGGTGGAGGAAGTCGTGCAGCTCCTGGGCGGTGAAGTCCCGGATGGGCTTGTGGGGATCGAAGAAGCCCGATGAGGCGTAGAGCCGGTAGTTCCAGCCGCCCGTCGTGTAGCCCGGGATGTCCAGCGCACCCTCGGCGAGCGACTTGGTGTCGTCGTAGAGCTCGGTGAGGTCGATGTCGGAGACGCTGCCCCGCCCTTCGCACCGGGGGCACATGCCACCCGTGCGGGTGAAGGACACGTGCTCGGTCTTGGCGCTGCCCCGCTCCACCGTCATCGCCCCGCTGGCCCGCACCGAGGGGACGTTGAAGGAGTACGCCTGCGGCGAGCCGATGTGCGGCTGCCCGAGGCGGCTGAAGAGGATGCGCAGCATCGCGTTGGCGTCGGTGGCGGTGCCGACCGTGGACCGGGGGTCGGCGCCCATCCGCTGCTGGTCGACGATGATCGCCGTGGTGAGCCCTTCGAGGACATCGACGTCCGGCCGGGCCAGGTTCGGCATGAAGCCCTGCACGAACGCGCTGTAGGTCTCGTTGATGAGGCGCTGCGACTCGGCGGCGATGGTGCTGAACACCAGCGAGCTCTTGCCGGAGCCGGAAACGCCGGTGAAGACCGTCAGCCGGCGCTTGGGCAGCTCGACGCTCAGGTTCTTGAGGTTGTTCTCCCGGGCGCCCTGCACCCGGATGACGTCGTGGCGGTCAGCGGGGTCCACTCGGGGCAGGGTAACCGCTCCCGGTGCGCCGGGGCGCAGAACCCCGGTCCCGACGTGGCCGAACAGGTGCTCTTCTCGGTCGGGCTGGCGGGATTTGAACCCACGACCCCTTGACCCCCAGTCAAGTGCGCTACCAAGCTGCGCTACAGCCCGAGGGCCCAATCCTACCGCCCGGGAGTCGCCGGCTCCCGGCTCGGCCTACTCCGCCGCCCGGCCGTGGCGGCGCTCCTGGCGGCGCACCACGAAGTGGATCGGGTTGCCCACGAAGCCGTAGCGCTCCCGCACCTTGCGCTCCAGGTAGCGCAGCCACCCGGGCTGTAGCGTGCCGTTGGCGAACAGCACGATCGTGGGCGGGGCGATCTCGGCCTGCGTGGCGTACAGGACCCGCACCTCCCGGTTCTCGCTCCGGGGGGCGGGTACCGACTGCTGCGCCTCGGCGATGAACTGGTTCAGCTCGGCGGTCGGCACCCGCAGGGTGCGGGCCGCCAGCACCTCATCGATCTTCGGGAACAGCTTCACCGCCCCCCGCCCGGTGAGCGCCGAGGTCCGCACCAGGGGGGCGTAGCCCACGAACGGCAGCTCGGAGATCGCCGCCCGGGCCAGCGCCTTGGCCTCGTCCTCACCTTCCACCAGGTCCCACTTGTTCAGGACCAGGATGATCCCCACCCCGGCCTCCGCGATCTGCCGGGCGATGCGCTGCTCCTGGTGGGCGGCCCCCTCCATGACGTCGACGAGCAGCAGGGCGACGTCGGCCCGGGCGAGCGCCGCCCGGGTGCGGGCGGCCGAGGGGATCTCCAGCCCGTGAGTCTTGGTGCGCTTGCGGATGCCGGCGGTGTCTACCAGCCGGTAGCGCCGGCCCTCCACCTCGATGACCGTGTCCACCGCATCCCGGGTCGTCCCGGGCTCGGCGTGGACCACCGCCCGCTCCTCGCCCACCAGCCGGTTGAAGAGCGAGGACTTCCCCACGTTCGGCCGCCCCAGGAGGGCGATGGCCGCCGCCTCGGGAGCACGCGGCTCCGAGGGGTGCTCGGGCAGCAGGGCCACGATGCGGTCGAGGAGGTCACCGGAGCCGCGGCCATGGATCGCCGACACCGGGTAGGGCTCCCCGAAGCCGAGCCCCCACAGGTCGGCGGCGGCCAACTCGGCCCCGCCGTCGTCCACCTTGTTGGCCACCAGGACCACGGGGGCCTTCTGGCGGCGCAGGCGCTTGGCGAGGGCCAGCTCGTCGGCGGTCACCCCGACGGTGGCGTCCACCACGAAGAGCACCACGTCGGCCCCGGCGATGGCCCCCACCGCCTGCTCGGCCACCTTCCCGGGGAGCCCCTCCAGCCCGCCCACGCCCAGGGCCTCCTCCACGAGCCCGCCGGTGTCCTGCAGGGTGAAGGTGGTGCCCTGCCACGTGGCGTCGACGTCCAGGCGGTCGCGGGTCAGGCCGGGCAACCGCCCGACGATCGGCCCCTTCCGGCCGGCCAGCCGCCCCACGAGCGTGGACTTCCCCACGTTCGGCCGCCCCACCACGGCCACGAGGCCGACCGGGGCCGCGGCGGCCACCACCCCCTCCTCGTCGGACTCAGCCACGGGCACCTCCGCCGGCCAGCCCCACGATCTCCGCCACCACGTCCTCGACGCTGCGCCCGGTGGAATCGATCACGACCGCCCCGTCCGCCACCCGGAGGGGGGAAGCCGCCCGGCTCGAGTCCAGCTGGTCCCGGGCCTCGATCTCCGCCCGCACCGAGGCGTCGGAGGCCTCCGCCCCGCCCGCGCGCAGTTCGGCGGCCCGCCGGCGCGCCCGCTCGGCGGCGTCGGCGGTGAGGAAGACCTTGCACGGCGCGTCGGGCAGCACCATCGTGCCGATGTCCCGCCCCTCCATCACGCCCCCCCGCCGGCTGACGAGCGCCCGCTGGCGGTCGAGCAGCCAGGCCCGCACCGCGGGCTGGGCCGCCACCTGCGACACCGAGGCGGTGACCGGCGGGGAGCGGATGGCGGCGGACTCGTCCACGCCGTCCAGCAGCACCCGGTCCCCGACCAGGTCGATGTCGGTGCCCGGGAGCAGCGCCGCCAGGGCCCGGGCGTCGGAGGGCGCCACACCGGCGCGCAGCGCCTTCAGGGTCACCGCCCGGTACATCGCGCCGGTGTCCACGTGGGGCACGCCCAGGGCACGGGCCACCGCCGAGGCCACCGTGCTCTTGCCCGATCCCGCCGGACCATCGAGCGCCACCACCGGAGCGCTCACGAGGCGAGGCCGCCGAGGGTGTCGAGGAAGCCGGGGTAGGAGATCGCGGTCGACTCCCAGCCCGAGATGGTGACCGGGCCGGTGGCCCCCAGGGCCGCCACGGCGAACGCCATCGCCATCCGGTGGTCGCCCCCGGCATCCACGGCCCCGCCGTGCAGGCGCACCGGCCCGTGCACCACCATCCCGTCGGGGGTCTCGGTGACGTCCGCCCCGAGGGCCCGGAGCCCGCCGGCCAGCACCGCCAGCCGGTCGGATTCCTTCACCCGCAGCTCGCCGGCGTCGCGGATGGTGGTCACGCCCTCGGCCTGGGTGGCGGCGACGGCGACCAGCGGCAGCTCGTCGATGGCGTTGGCCACCACCGGCCCGGCGACATCGGCGCCGTGCAGGGGGCACGCCCGGACCCGCACCACCCCGGCCGGCTCGGGGCCGTCGGCGGTGGCCGCAGCCCCCGGCTCGGCCTCGATGCCCGCGCCCATCAACGCCAGGATGTCCAGCAGCCCGGTGCGCGACGGGTTCAGGCCGACCCCGGTCAAGGTGACGTCGCTCCCGGGCACCAGCAGCGCCGCCACGATCCAGAAGGCGGCCGAGGAGAAGTCGCCCGGCACGTGCAGGAGGAACCCGGGCAGGGGCAGGTGCGGCCCGGGCGGGAGCACCACCGCCGAGCCCTCCCGGGCCAGGGGCACGCCCAGCCACTGCAAGAACCGCTCGGTGTGGTCGCGGGAGGGAGCCGGCTCCCCCAGGCGGGTGGTCCCCGAGGCCTGCAGGCCCGCCAGCAGCACCGCGCTCTTCACCTGCGCGCTGGCGACCGGCATCGGGTAGTCGATGCCATCCAACTCGCCCCCCAGCACCCGCACCGGCGGGCGGTCGCCCGCGGCCAGCTCCACGGTTGCCCCCATCAGGCGCAGCGGGACCGCCACCCGGGCCATGGGCCGGCGGGAGAGTGAGGCGTCGCCCGCCAGCACGCACGATGTGGGCCGCCCGGCGACCGCCCCCGCCAGCAGCCGCATCGTGGTGCCGGAGTTCCCGGCGTCGAGGGCGGCCGACCTCGGCAGCTGCCATTCCAGGCCCTCGATGCCGATCTCGCCGGACGGCCCTCCCGTGGGCTGGGCCAACCCGAGCGTGCGCAGGCACGACAGGGTCGAGGCCACATCGGCCCCGGGCGCCAGGCCCCGGATCACGGACCGCCCCCGGGCCATCGCGGCCAGCATCAGCGCGCGGTGGGAGATTGACTTGTCTCCCGGCACCGCCACCGACCCGCGCAAGCGCTCCACGGGCTGCACCACCACATCCATGCCTGTTCCTCTCTTTGCCCCACTCTTTGCCCCGCTCTTTGCCCCGCCTAGCGGCCCTTCCGACCGGCACGCTACCGGGCGGCCAGCACCAACCCCAGTGCCGCCGCCCCGGCTCCCGCCAGGAGGGTCCCGGCGACGTTGCCGGCTGCGGCCTTCACTTCACCCTCCTCCAGGAGGCGCACCGTCTCGAAGGTGAAGGTCGAGAATGTGGTGTAGCCGCCACAGAACCCGGTGCCCAGGATCACCTTGGGTGTGGCCGGGAACCCATGGTAGAGGGCCAGCCCGGTCAGGATGCCGAGGATCAGCGACCCGGAGACGTTGATCAGCAGGGTGCCCCATGGGAAGTCTCCCCGCGTGCGGCGGTTGACGGCCACGTCCACCAGGTACCGCGCCACCGCCCCGGCAGCCCCGGCCCCCGCCAGGCCGCCCCACACCAGCGGCGACGTCACTGGCGCACCGCCAGCCGACCGAGACGCACGCCCCGGGCGAAGGAGATCCCGACCCACACGGCCACGAAGCCGGCCAGCAGGCTCACGACCGCGTACACCAGCCCCACCCCGGCGTGGCCGTCCTTGGCGAGGAGGTCGGCCTCCACGGCGAACGTGGAGTAGGTGGTGTAGGCGCCCAGGAAGCCGGTGGCGATGAAGGGCCGCAGGTACCTGGTGGGCGGGAACCGTTCCAGGATGAGGACGAGGATCACCCCGAGCGCCAGGCTCCCCGAGATGTTGGTCCAGAACGTGGCCCAGGGGAAGCCGTCCCTGGCCACATGGATCAGCTGGGCCACCTCGTAGCGGGCGGGGGCCCCCAGGGCGGCGCCGAGGGCGATGGCGGCCAGGATGCCGGGGCGCAGCCCAGGCGGGACGCGCGCCCCCGACGGTTCCGGCAGGGAGCTGTCCCGATCGGGGTCGATCGGCAGCTGCGGATCGTGGTGGGTGAGGTGGAGGTGGTGGGCGGCGTCCTCGTGGCGGCTCAACAGCGGGCTCCTGTCCGGCGTCTCGTCGGCAGGAGCCATCAGCCCGGGTGGGCGGTTTCGGCGAGCTCCATCGCCGCGCAGCCGGGGGAGTATAGCGGGAGGCGCCGGCGGGTCAGCCGGCGTGCGGCATGTGCTCCTCCTCGGGATCGAAGGTGTTGCCCTCGGCCGGGATCGGGTGAGCCTGCAGGATCCGGGCCATGTGCACCAGGTTGTGGGCCATCCAGCGGGTGGTCCGCTTGGTGTAGGCATGGTCCTGGCCCACGTCGAGGTAGCTGGGCCCGGGCCCCGCGTCGCCCACCCAGTAGGTGTCGGCGTTCGGCGGGACGGTGCAGCCGAGATGGGTCATGTTGAACAATGTCGTCTCCGCCGCCGAGTGGGCGCCGTCCTCGTTGCCGGTCACCACCACGCCGGCGACCTTGTTGTAGAGCGGGTACTGCCCGGCGGCGTTGCGTTCCTGGTAGGTGCCATCGAGCCGTTCGATCACCAGCTGGCACACGCTGGAGCGCACCCCGAACCAGATCGGCGTGCACATCACGAGGATGTCAGCCGCCTTCACTTTTGCCAGGATCTGGGGCCACTCGTCGCCGTCGCCCTCGTCGGAGGAGGTCCCGGTGAGGACCCGGTAGTCCACCACCCGGACCAGCTCGCTGTCCACCTCCATGGCGTCGAACCATTTGATGACCGTGCGGGCCAGCCCCTCGGTGTGCGACACCGCCGGGGACCGCTTCAGAGTGCAGTTCAGGAACAGCGCACGCAGGGGGGCCACTCCCACCTCCTTAGGTTCGCTCCGCATCCCGCCTTCGGATGCCGCCTGCAGAACCTATCCGATTGGCGAGCAGCTACGCCCCTTTCCGTTCTTGAAACGGGGGGCAACCCGGAGCACACTAGACACAGAGCTGGGCAATTTCGGCCGGAAACGTGCTGGAAATGTCTCAACAAAGCCTACTGGGAGGTCCGCGGCTGTGAGCGCTCGCCGGGTACGCGGGACCCCCTGCCGGTCTTCGCCCCCACCGCCCGGGCACTGCCGAGCCCGCGGTCCCTAATTCCGGGGTGCCGAAAAGCCTCTGATTGGACGTCACCTTTACGTCTGCCGGAATAGGAGGACACATGCATCGGCATCCCACCCGCTCGGCCCTGCTGCCCGCCGTCATGGCGCTCGCCCTCGTGCTGACCGCGTGCTCGAAGAAGACCTCGACCTCCACCGGGTCGGGTTCGTCGAACACCCCCACCGCGGTACCGTCGCTCAGCGCCACCTCGTTCACGCCGGACATGTCGGCGATGGCCCAGCTCAAGGGACTGGCGTCCCAGGGCAAGGGCAACATCGGCGTGCTGCTGCCCGACACGGCATCCTCGGCCCGCTACACCTCCTTCGACCAGCCGCTGCTCACCCAGGCATTCGTGAAGGCGGGCCTGACCCAGGCGCAGTTCGCGGTCGACAACGCCCAGGGCAGCGACAGCACCCAGCTCTCGCAGGCGCAGGCCCTCATCACCGGCGGCGCTACCGTCCTCCTCCTGGACGCGCTCGACTCGGGCACCGGAGCCTCGATCGAGAACTACGCCAAGACCCAGGGCGTCAAGGTGATCGACTACGACCGCCTGGTCCTCAACGGCCAGCGGGGCTACTACGTGAGCTTCGACAACGTGAAGGTCGGCGGCCTGATCGGCTCGGGCGAGGTCTCCTGCGTCACGGCCTGGAACGTGAAGAACCCCCAGGTCTATGAGCTGGACGGCTCGCCCACCGACAACAACGCGACGCTGTTCGCGCAGGGCTACAACGCCGTGCTGAACCCGCTCTACACCAACAAAACCTACACCAAGGTGGGCGAGCAAGCGGTCACCAATTGGGACAACAGCGTCGCCCTCACCGACTTCCAGCAGGCCTACACGGCAAACAAAAACATCAACGCCGTGGTGAGCGCCAATGATGGGCTCGGCAACTCGGTTATTACCGTGCTGAAAAACGCCCACGTCCCTGCCAAGACGGTCCCGGTCACCGGCCAGGACGCCACCCTCGGCGGGCTGCAGAACGTGCTGTCGGGCTACCAGTGCGGCACGGTCTACAAGTCGATCTCGGTGGAGGCGCAGGCTGCCGCCGCCTTGTCGCTGTACGTCCGGGCCGGCCAGACCGCCCCGACCGCGCTCGTGAACGGCACCACCAAGGACACCGGCGCAAACCCGAACGTCGACGTGCCTTCGGTCCTGCTGACCCCGGTGTGGGTCACGACGCAGAACATGGCCTCCACCGTCATCGCGGACAACTTCGTGAAGAAGAGCGACCTCTGTGGCGGCTCGTACGCCAGCCTCTGCAGCTCGGCAGGCATCTCCTAAGCAGCAACGGATGGCACGGCCCGGGGATCCCCGGGCCGTGCCGGAAGGAGTCGACATGCCCGCAAGTACCGCAGGTGCCGCCGCCACGGACGAGGCGCCGGTGATGGCCACCGCCGGCGCGCTGCTCCGGCTGGAGGACGTCGGCAAGCGCTTCGGGGCGGTCCAGGCCCTCACCGGGGTCAACCTCGAGGTCCCCGCCGCCCAGGTCACTGCACTGGTCGGCGACAACGGCGCCGGCAAGAGCGTCACCGTGAAGACCATCTCGGGCATCCATGGCCCCGATGGCGGCCAGATCTACTGGGAGGGCAGGCCGGTACGCATCGACACACCGAAGGACTCGGCTGCCCTCGGCATCAACACCGTGTACCAGGACCTGGCGCTGTGCGACAACCTCGACATCGTCCAGAACATGTTCCTGGGCCGGGAGAAACGCCACCTTCGCCTGCTCTCCGAGGACGACATGGAGAAGGCGGCGGCCGAAACGCTGCGCTCGTTGAACGTCACGACGGTCCGCTCGATCCGCCAGCCCGTGGGCTCCCTCTCCGGAGGCCAGCGCCAGTCGGTGGCGGTCGCCCGGGCCGTCATGTGGAACTCGAAACTGGTGATCATGGACGAGCCCACCGCGGCGCTCGGGGTTGCCCAGACCCGGATGGTCCTGGACCTGGTGCGCCGGCTCGCCGACCGTGGCCTGGCAGTCATCGTCATCTCGCACAACTTGAACGACGTCTTCGAGGTCGCCGACCGCATCGCCGTGCTCTACCTCGGGCGCATGGTGGCCTCCGGCCCCGCCGCCGACTTCGACCGCCAGAGCGTGGTCGAGCTCATGACCACCGGGACGACCACCCGGCGCGGCGGGGGCAACGGCACCGCCTCGCCACCCGCGGCGGAGCCGGTGCCACCGGCTGAGGAGGGCTGAGCCATGGCCACCGTGAAGGACCCCGGTCCCGAGGTCGAGACTCCCCCGCCGGCAACCCCGCCGGAAGCGGTGGTGGCCGCCGCCCCCGAGGTGCTCGCCAACTCCCTGGGCGAGTACGTCCGGGCTTCGTTCCTGCGCATCAAATCCGGCGACAGTGGCGTGCTGCCCGTGCTCGTCGGGCTCGTGGTCATTGCCATCATCTTCCAGAGCCAGAACTCCAACTTCCTCACCGCCGGCAACCTCACGAACCTCCTCGTGCAGGCCGCGGTCTTTATCCTGCTGGGCCTCGCTGAGATCTTCGCCCTGCTGCTGGGCGAGATCGACCTGTCGATCGGCTTCGTGGCCGGCATGGCAGGCGTCGTCACCGTCGAGCTGCTGGCCGCCCCGCGCAACTGGCCCTGGTGGGCGGCGATCCTGGCCGGGCTGGCCGTCACCGCCCTCATCGGCGTCGTGCAGGGCGCCATCATCACCCGGCTCCGCCTGCCGTCGTTCGTCGTCACCCTCGCCGGACTCCTGGGCTTCCAGGGGCTGATGATCCGCATCATCGGCCAGGGCGGCATCGTGCCGATCAACAACAACGTGGTCAACGACCTCGCCAACGGCAACCTGACGGTGACCGCCGGGTGGGTGGTGGCCGTCCTGGGGGTGCTCGCCTACGCCGGCGTCACCTGGCAGCGGGACCGCAGGCGCCGGGCCAGCGGGCTCGTGGCGCCGCCGGTCAGCCTCACCCTGCTGAAGATCCTCGGCGTCGCAGCCGCCGCCGTCGCCCTCCTGCTGGTGTGCAATGCCAACCGGGGCATCGTGCTGCCCATCCAGGGCGTGCCGTGGGTGGTGTTGATCGTGCTCGTCACCTTGGTGGCCTGGACCGTGCTCCTCGGCCGTACCCGCTACGGGCGCTACGTCTACGCCATCGGGGGCAACGCCGAGGCGGCCCGGCGGGCGGGGGTCAACCTGGCCCGCATCCGCACCGCGGCGTTCATGCTGTGCTCGATGACCGCCGGCATCGCCGGCATCGTCTACGCCTCCCGGCTGCGCTCGGTCTCCACCAACCTCGACGGCGGCACGCTCGTCCTCTACGCGGTGGCCGCCGCGGTGATCGGCGGCACCAGCCTGCTGGGCGGGCGGGGCCGGCCGGTCCACGCCGTCCTGGGCGGCATCGCCATCGCCGCGATCGCCAACGGCATGGGCCTGCTGGGCATGGCGGCAGCGACCCAGCTGATCGTGACCGCCCTGGTGCTGCTGGCGGCGGTGACCATCGATGCCGTCGCCCGGCGGGGGCGGGCTGCCGTCGGCACCAGGTAGGACAACCGGACACATCGGCAGGGAACCGCGGAGCCGGGGAAGTGGGCTCCGCGGTTCCCTGCCGGCGCCCGGCTTCCCGGGCTCAGTCCCGGGTGGCCGCGGCCCCCGGGCGGGCCCGGTGCATCGCCACGCAACAGGTCTGCGGGCTGCGCTCGAACCCGGCCTCGAGGTCCTTGACGTCCAGGACCTCGGTCAGGCCCTGCATCAGGGTGAGGTTGGCCCCGCACACCAAGTCGACGTAGTCGCTCGACAGCGGGCTGAACGGGCAGTTCCCCAGAATGAGCCCGCCGCCGTCGGCGTCGGGGCAGGGAGCGAAGCCGCTCTCGTCCAGCACCTCGGCGGCGGCGTCCAGGAGCTGCTGGCGGCTGGGCCGCGGCCCAGCCCGGCGCCGCGCCTCGGCACCCAGCATCGAGCCCACCGCCCGGGCCGACTCCCGGAGGGATTCCCCCGGGTCCTCACCCGACGTCAGGGCCTGGGCCAGCAGGCGGGCCAGCATTTCGTAGCTGCGGGGTGGGATCGTGAGCGACAGCTCCCGGGAGGAGCGGCGGTAGATCTTGGCCGGCCGGCCGGCCCCGGGCCCGGTGCGGCCGCTGAGCCGGCGGTAGTCCGCCACCAGCAGCCCGTCGTCGATCAGGCGGTCCAGGTGGAATGCGGCCAGGGCCTTGCTGATACCGGTGGCCTCGGCGGCCTCCTCCCGCCCGGCCCCCGCCGTCCGGGAGATGACGTAGAGGTAGAGCCGGCGGCGCGTCGGGTCGGCCAGCGACGCAAAGGCGGCGATCCGCGCATCGAGTTCCGTGGATGCCATGGATTACCTCACCCTTCCGAAGG
Source organism: Actinomycetota bacterium (assembly GCA_035765775.1). Taxonomy (NCBI): domain Bacteria; kingdom Bacillati; phylum Actinomycetota; species Actinomycetota bacterium. Next base: position 25,268 of record DASTWV010000017.1, read on the forward strand.
GAATTGTTGTGCTTGCGAGACGGACCAGAACCCTTCTACTATTAGTAGAGATTAGCAGATCCCTGCTGGTCATCACCGACATGAAGGAGGCCGCGGGCATGGGCGTCACGGAGAACGAGAGCGGCGCCAGCGCCGACAGCCACCAGATCACCCACGAGACCCCGGGGGCGCTGGGCGCCGGGCTGGCGGCGGCGGCCGAGGGCATCATCCGCACCCTCGAGGCCTCACCGGAGTTCGCCAAACTGGGCCAGCAGGTGGCCGGCATCGTGGGCAAGTTCCTGCCCCCGGGCAGCATGAAGGACCTGGTGAGCGGCACCTGGATGGGCCACCCCGCCCACCCGATGCTGACCGACATCCCGATCGGGGCATGGACCAGCGCCCTGTTCCTCGATTTCATGGGCAAGGACGGAGCCGACACCCTCATCGGGCTCGGCATCCTCGCCGCCCTCCCCACGGCGGTCACCGGGCTCTCCGAGCTCGCCGACTTCGGGACCGACCCCGACTTCGCCGTCGGTGCCGCCCACGCCCTGGCCAACATGGCCGCCCTCGGCCTGTTCAGTACCTCCTGGCTGGCCCGGAAGGCAGGCAGCCGCAGCCTCGGCTTCATGCTCTCGCTCGCCGCCACCGGGCTGATGACCGGGGCCGGGTTCCTGGGTGGGCACCTGTCGTTCCGGCGGGGCATCGGCGTCAACCACACCGCGTACGAGTGGGGCGTGGACGACTGGACCCCCGTCCTGGCGGACGCCGACCTCCCGCTCGCCTCGCCCACGCTGGTGAACGCCGGGGGTACCGATGTCATGCTCCTCCGCCGGGTGGACGGCATCTGCGCCCTCTCCGACCGCTGCACGCATGCCGGAGGCCCGCTGCACGAGGGCTCCCTCGATGGCGACCGGATCATCTGCCCCTGGCACGCCAGTGCCTTCCACGTGCAGGACGGGAGTGTCGCCCGGGGCCCGGCCACGGCGCCCCAGCCCGCCTACGACACCCGGGTGCGGGAGGGCCAGATCGAGGTGCGCTCCCGAAAATAGGTGATGCCGAGTTTCTAAAAACAGGCTATACTGGATTTAGAAGCGCCTGGCGTCGAGCGGTACCGCAGGTCCGGACTGCGGGCAAACGCAAGCTCAGCACGTAGGAGGCATCGCCATGTCCATGATCCAAGGTGGCCAGTTGCAGTTGCCCAGCCGCATCCGCACCGTGTCCAGTTCCGGCCGAGCCAACTCGACCCAGCCCCCGCTGCCCTACCTGGGGGCCGTGGGCACCATCCCGCTCTCGGTGCCCGCCGGAGCCATCCGTCACCACCCCAGCGCCGGCCAGGTCCGTGCCGGCTCGGCGTCGGGCGACCACTGATGCATCCCGAGCTCCGGGCCCGCCGGTCGACCGGCGGGCCCGCGGGCCCGTCCCGCCGGGGAATGCGGTGAGTGCCTTCGAGCCCCTCGGGGCGACGATGGTCACCCGCCTCCCACGCCGGTCCCGGCGCTACCCGGTGGGACGCACCTGCGCAGTCTCCGGCTGCAGCACCCAGCTGTCGGCGTACAACGCGGGCACGATGTGCTATCTCCACTCGCCCGCCACGGCTCCCCGCTTGCGGGGGCGGCCCGACCAGCTCCGCTCCGCCTGAAGGCACGTGCCGCCCGCCCGGGTGGCACGTGGGCGTATGGCCGCAGCCGCAGGCCAGGACCACGGGAGCGCTCTCCGGGCGCACCGGTGTGCCCGGGCCGGGCCGACGAGTCAGCCGAGCCCGGCGTCCCCCGGCTGCAGCACGAAGGCAAAGCGGCAGGCGAAGTAGGGCCGCAGGAGCCCCCGGGCGGTCAGGTCGATCGGGTCCGCCCGGCGCTCCAGGCGGGCGATCAGCCCCGGGCGCACCACATGGACCGGATCCGAGGCCAGGTGCGGGTCCTCGGCGAAGAAGATCTGCGTGGTCAGCCGGCGGAAACCGTCGTGCGAGATGCGGAAGTGCAGGTGGGCGGGGCGGAGGGCGAAGGAGCCCGGTGGCTCCTCGTAGGCACCCGGGACCACACTCGAGAACTCGAACGCTCCCCCCTCCCCCGCCCGCAGCCGGCCGCGCAGGTTGTACGCCGGCTGGCGGGCGTCGAACAGGGAGGAAAACTCGCCGCCGGTCTGCGCCCCGGGCGCGTAACGGCCGGCCGCGCTGGCGTGCCAGATATCGACCAGGGCCCCGGGCAGCGGCGCCCCGGCCGTGGACGACACCGACCCGGAGAAGACCAGCACCGCCCCCCGCTCGCCCGGCCGGCGCACCAGGCTGTAGGGCGCCTCGAGCATCGGGGCGTCCGGGCGGTAGAACGGTCCCTCGATCGTCTCCTCGGTGGGCGGCAGCGCAGCCATCGGACGGTCTATCCCCCCCACACCGTGCCCGGCACCACGGAGGCGTCAAACCCCCGTTTCCCCAGGGCGGTCTGGGCTGCCCGGGCGGCGGCCTCGCCGTTGACGGCGAGGTGGATCGTCCCCCGCCCGCCGCTCGGTGAATGCACGATGGTCAGGTCTTCGATGTTGACCCCGGCTTCCCCCACCGTGGTGGCGACCTGGGCGATGGCGCCCGGGCGGTCGGGCACCGCGACCAGCACGGCCATGAGGGCCCGGGTCGTCACCCCGGGCTTCTCGGGCATGCTCGCCCGGCCCTCCCGCGCACCGGCGAGCGTCTCCCGCAGCCCGGGCCAGTCCTCGGCGGCGATGAGGCCCGCAGTGGTCTCCAGGGCCGCCCGGAAGCGCCCCAGTACACCGAGCACCGCCTCCCGGTTGCCCCGGATGATGTCCAGCCACAGCTCGGGCGAGCTGGCGGCCACCCGGGTCATGTCCCGGAATCCGCCTGCCGTGATGAGCGGGAGACCCCCTTCGGACGCCGAGATGTCGGCGGCGAAGCCCATCAAGGTGCTGGAGAGGAGTTGCGGCAGGTGGCTGGTGAGGGCCACCAGGTCGTCGTGGCGTCCGGGATCCATCGACAGGACATGCACACCCAGGCCGCCCAGGAACCGGATCAGGCGCCCGTAGGCCACCGGATCGGTGTCGGGCGTCGGGGTCAGGAACCAGTAGGCGCCCCGGTAGAGGTCCGCATCGGCGCTGTCGATACCCTCCTTCTCGGACCCGGCCAACGGATGGCCGCCGATGAACGCCGTCCCCGAGGGCACACAGGGGCCGACCGACGCGACGATCTGCGCCTTGGCGCTGCCCAGGTCGGTCACGATCGTGCCCGGAGCCAGGTGCCCCGCCAGGGCGGCGTAGGCCCCGGGGATGGCGCTCACCGGGGCGGCGATCACCACGACGCTCGCCTGCTCGACGGCCGCGCCCGGCGTGGCCGCCACCTCGCTCACCGCTCCCCGCTCCAGCGCCCGCCGCCTGACGCCGGCGTCCGGGTCGTAGCCGACCACCGAGCGCACGTGACCGGCTGCCCGGGCGGCGAGGCCCAGCGACCCGCCCATCAACCCCAGCCCGACGATAGCCAGCGTCTCCCTGGTGGGTCTTATTTCCGGCGCTCCGCCTGGGGCTCCGGTTTCTGCTGGCGCTCCGCCTGGGGCTCCGCTGTCTTCCGGCGCTCCGCCTGGGGCTCCGGTTTCTGCTGGCGCTCCGCCTGGGGCTCCGGTTTCTGCTGGCGCTCCGCCTGGGGCTCCGCTGTCTCCGGGGTTCATTCGGGGAGGTCGTCGCGCAGCGCCCGGGCCTCGCCCAGGTAGACGTGGCGGATCTCCCCCGCCGGCCGGGCGCTGTAGGCGTGCAGCAGCACGCGGATGCACCGGGGCATGGCGCCCTCGATGTCCAGCTCCCGGGCGCAGAGCAGCGGCACGTCCGAGACCCCCATCGAGCGGGCGGCGACCGCCGGGAACTCGGAGCGCAGGTCCGGGGTGGCGGTGAAGATGATGCTGACCAGGTCCTCCCGGGGGAGGTCGTTGCGCCGCAACATTTCCTCCAGCAGTGTCCGGGTGGCCGCCACCACCTCCTCCTTGGTGTCCGAAGGCACCGTGGTGGCGCCGCGGAATCCCCGCAGGCGCATCCCCCGCTCCTCACCCATCGGCGCCCTCCAGATCCCCAGCCCGGCTCATAGGTCCACCGCACGATAGAGGGCCTCGACCTCGGCCCGGGTGAGGCGCCGGTAGGACCCCGGCGCCAGGCGCTCCAGGCGCAGGGGGCCAAACCCGGTGCGCACCAGCCGCACCGCCGGGCAGCCGACGGCGGCCAGCATCAGGCGCACCACGTGCTTGCGGCCCTCGTGGACCTGGATCTCCATCAGGCTGCGGGGTGGCCCGCTCTCCCGGCGCAGGAGGGCATCGACCACCCGGGCGGCGTCGGCCCGGGCCGTGCGCCCCTGCCCGATGTCGACCCCCTCCTCGGTCAGCCGCCGGATGACCGCCCGCCCGGGCTGCCCGGTGACCTCCGCCAGGTAGGTGCGGGGCACCTCGAAGCTGGGATGCGTGAGGCGGTGCGCCAGCTGGCCGTCGTTGGTCAGGATCAGGAGCCCCTCGGTGGCCGCGTCGAGGCGCCCCACCGGCACCACCCGCTCGGCCTCCCCCAGCAGGTCGAGGACCGTCGTGCGCCCCTCCGGGTCACGGGCGGTGGTGACCACCCCGGCGGGCTTGTTGATGAGGAAGTAGTGCCGCCCGGGATCGACGGCCACCCGCCTGCCCTCCACCTCGATCACCGCGGCCGACGGGTCCACCCGTTGCCCCAGCACCGCCACCCGGCCATCGACGGCGACCAGCCCGCGCCGGATCAGCTCCTCCGACCTCCGCCGGGAGGCGACCCCCGCCTCGGCCAGCAGCTTCTGGAGCCGGATCCCGGTGGGCGCCGCCGGGGGGTCCTTGCGGGCAGGGTGCACCATCAGACGCCCGGCCCCAGGCCGGCCTCCATGCGCTCGACGTCGTCCATCGTCGGCAGGAACCCGGTGAGCGGCGGGAGGTCGGAAAGTGCCATCAGGCCGAAGCGCTCCAGGAAGGCGGGGGTGGTGCCATACAGGATGGCGCTGCCCGGGCCCGGGTCCCGCCCCACCTCCGCCACGAGGCCCCGGGTGACGAGCGTGCGCAGCGCCGAGTCGGACGACACCCCCCGGATCTCGGCGATCTGCGCCCGGGAGGCGGGCTGGCGGTAGGCGATCACCGCCAGGGTCTCCAGCGCCGCCTGGGTCAGCCGGGGTGCCTGGCTCTCGGTGACGAAGCGTTCCAGGAAGGGGTGCGCCGCCGGGTGGGTGGCCAGCCGGTACCCCCCGCCCACCCGGCGCAGGATGAACCCGCGCCCCTCGGACTCCAGCTGCTCGCCGATGCTGGCCAACAGGGTCTCGACCCGCTCCGTGGGCAGCTCCAGCACGAGGGCGAGCTCGGCGGCGGGGATGGGCTCCTCGGCGACGAACAGGATCGCCTCGATGGCCCGGACGACCTCGAGGTCGGCGCCGCTCACTCGCCCAGCCCTGCGGCGCGCGGCTCGGGGCCGGTGCGGGGCTGGCGCCAGCGCACGGTGATGCCCTCGAAGGGCGCGGTCTGCTCCACCTCGACGAAGCTCTGCCGGGCCAGCTCCAGGAGGGCCAGGAACCGCACCACCACGTCGATGCGGGTGGCCCCGGATCCGCACAGCTCGCGGAAGGAGGCCGCATGCCGGCGCTGGAGCTCGTCGGCCAGCAGCTCGATCATCTCGGCCAGGCTGACCCGGATCGGGGCGATGTAGGAGACGTCCACCGGCACGCCGCCTGCCGTGGACGCCGGCCGGGGGGTGAACGCCGCCGATGCCGCCCGCAGGAAGTCCTCGAAGGTGACGCCCGCCAGGGGATCCGGCTCCACCCGCTGGACCTCCTCGGGGATGCCCCCCGCCCGGGACAGGTAGCCGGCGTTGGCGTCGCCCACCCGGGCGAGGGCCTCGGCGGCGGCCTTGAAGGTGGCGTACTCCACCAGTCGCTGCAGGAGGCGGTCCCGCTCCTCCAGCAGGGCGGCCATCTCCGGGTCAGCCTCGTCCCGGGGCAGCAGCTTGGCGGACTTCAGCTCCAGGAGGGTGGCGGCCAGCACGAGGAAGCTGGTGGCGGCCTCCAGGTCCAAGGTTCCCAGGCCGGTCACCGCCCGCAGGTAATCGTCCGTGATGGTGCCGATCGACACCTTGCCCACGTCGACGCGGTCCCGGGAGACCAGCTGCAGCAGCAGGTCGAGGGGGCCCTCGAACACGTCCAGGTGGACCGGAAAGCTCATCGCCGGCTGAGCGCCCCCGGCCGCAGGCCGACCTTGGCGCGCACCACCTGGAGGGTCTCGGCGGCCACGGCCCGGGCCCGGTGGGCACCGCCGTCCAGCAGCCGGTCGAGCTCGCCCGGGTCGGCCATCAACTCGCCGTACCGCTGCTGGAACGGCGTCAGGACCGCCACGATCGCCTCGGTGGTGCGGGTCTTGAGCGCGGCGTAGCCCTGGCCGTCGAAGCTGGCCTCCAGCTCGGGGATCGCCGTGCCCGAGAAGCCGGAGAGGATCTCCAGCAGGTTGGACACCGCCGGCTTGTCGGGGCTGTGGCGGATCTCCCGGCCGGAGTCGGTCACCGCCCGGGCGAGCTTCGCCTTCACCGTCTCGGGCGGATCGAGCATGCCGATGGCGCTGCCCGGCCGCTCGCTGCTCTTGCTCATCTTCTGGGTGGGGTCGTCGAGCGCCATGATGCGGGCGCCCTGGCGGCCGATGACGGGCTCAGGAACGGGGAAGGTCTCGCCAAAACGGTTGTTGAAGCGCTCGGCAAGGTCCCGCATCAGCTCGAGGTGCTGGCGCTGGTCCTCCCCGACCGGCACCTGGTGTGCCCGGTAGGTCAGGACATCGGCTGCCATGAGCACGGGATACAGGAAGATGCCCGCCCCCGTGCCGGCCTGGTCGTCCCCCCGCCCCTTCTCCTTGTACTGGGTCATGCGCCCCAGCTCGCCCATCTTGGCGAGGCAGGTGAGGATCCACATGAGCTCCGCGTGCTCCGCCACGTCCGACTGCACGAACAGCACGGACTTGGCGGGGTCGATGCCGGTGGCCAGCAGCGTGGCGGCCGTCCGCCGGACTCCCTCCCTGAGTGCGGCCGGGTCCCAGGGCAGGGTCAGGGCATGGAGGTCGACGACGCAATAGAAGAGCATGGGCGGGGCGCCAGAGCCCAACTCACCGCCGGAGGCGTGCAGGTCGTCCTGCAGATCCACCCAGCGCCGGAACGCGCCGAGGTAGTTGCCGATATGGGGGCCTTCGCCGGTGGGCTGGACCCCGGAGAAGACGCGGGCCATGCCCGCATACTACGGGGGCCCTCCGGGAGCCGGGCGGAGGATCCGCGCCCCGTGGCCCGCGCGGGCTGCAGCCCGGGCGTGCCGCAGGGAGGAGCCGCTATTCGGCCTGCAGGGCGGCCCCGGGCCGGATCCGGCGGGCGGCCAGGGCGGCGGGCACGGCGACCAGGTTGGCCACCACCACGGCAGCCGGCAGGAGCCCGGCCACCAGCACCAGGGGCACCGAGGGCCGGACCACCACCCCCAGCCCGCCGGCTACCACCGACCAGGCCCACCGGCCGAGGGCCACGCCCAGCGGGATCCCCACGATGCTCGCCACCAGGGCGGTCGTCGTCGCCTGCCAGGAGACCAGCCACGACACCTGCCGGGGCACCATCCCGAGCGTGCGCAGCATGGCGAGCTCCCGCCGGCGCCGCCGGACAGCGCTGAGCACCAGGTGCAGCGTCGTCGCCAGCGCGATCAGGCCCAGCAGGCCGGCGAGGATCTCGGGCACCGAACGGACCTGGGCGAAGTTGGCCACGTCGGCGGGCTGCGCCGCCGGGTAGACGTTGGCTGACGTGGTCACCGCGTCCTGCAGCGTGGCCAGCTTCCGGGCGGCATCCACCCCGGGGCGGAAGCGCACGAAGATGTCGGAGGGCGGCGGGACGGGGCCGAAGTCGGGCCCGGCGAACGAGAGGGCGTAATCGACAAAGCCGGGAGCCAGGACGGCGCCCTTGCCCAGGCCTTCGTTGTCGCCCACCGAGGGGAGGATGGCAACCCCCACGATGCGCACCGGCACCGGAGGGATCGGGGCATTCTCGATCTCGAGGCTGACCCGGTCGCCCACCTGCAGATGGACCTGGCGGAGGGTGGTGGCACCGATCGCCACCTCGTCCCGCGCCCGGGGCAGGCGCCCGGACAGCACGACCGGCTGGATCGAGCCGGACACGGCTTCCTGGCGCTGCCCGCCGAAGGTCTGCCCGCCGATCCCGAGTGCCAGCTGGGTGTCTCCCACGGTGACCGCGGCGATCTCGGGGTCCCCCTCGAGGAGAGGCAGGATCGGGCGCGCGTCACTGATGGGGCCGTTGGCCACCGCCATGATGTGGGCGTCGAAGTTGGCGCCGTACAGGGCGGGGTTCGCCAGCAGATGGTTGAGGCTGCCGCCGTAGGTGAGGGCGGCGGCGATGGCCCCCACTGCGATCCCGATCGAGGTCAGCGTGGTCCGCACCGGCACCGCGGTCGGCCCCCGCCCGGGGGTGAGGGCCATCCGGATCCCCGTCCCGGCCACCAGGGGCAAGCCGCCGAAGGGGATCCGGCCGGCGAGGCTGCCGGCGGCGGTCTGCCCCCGCCCGCGGGCGGCCCGGCGGAACCCCAGGGCCAGCGTCAAGGCCGCCAGACCCAGCACCACAACCGGGACGCCCAGAGCGCCGAGGCCCAAGGCAACGGCATCGAGCGCGAAGCCCGGGTGCGGCTCCGCGATGCGGGCGGTGCCGATGGGCAGCAGCGGAGAGGCCGCTGCCGCCAGGATCACCGCCGCGGCGGCGCCGACCGCGGCGGCCAGCACCATACGGACCAGCCCGGCGGCCACCAGCTGCCCCGAGGTCATGCCCAGCGCCCTCCGGATCTCGGCGGCGCCGGCTTCCAGGGCTGCCTCCCGCGCCAGGAGCTGGCCCAGCACCAGGGCGGAGGCCAGGGCCACGAAGCCGGCTACCAACCACAGGGCGTCGGCCTGCAGGCGGAGGGAGCGTTCGGTGTTGATGGCCGACTCCGCCGAGCTCTGGACGAAGAGGCTCTGGACGCCGGGAGTGGGCCCGTTGAGGTGGGTGGCCAGGGTGTTGATGTCGCGCGCCCCGCGGCGCAGCCGGAGGGTGAGGGTGGGGAAGGCCTCCGGGGCAAGCTCCCGGCCCACGGGGGTCGAAAAGAACCCCGGCGACAGGTAGACCCCGTTGATCGAGCTGGAGGCCAGCGGCGGGAATTCCCCCGGGGATGCCTCGACGCCCACCACCGTGAAGGTGACCGGCAGCGGGGCGCCGTCCGGGCCGTCGAAGGGGATGGCGAACCGGCTCCCCACCGACAGGTGGTGGGCGTCGGCCAGGGCAAAGGGCACCACGACACCCTGGGGATCCGAGGCTTTCACGTTGTGCCCGGCCAGGAACTTGAACCGATCGAGGCTGACGCCCATCCGCCCGTCGGTGACGATGGCGGCGGCGTACTCGGGCCCCACTGTCGGAACTCCCTCCACGACGGAGGCGTCCGTCACCTCCGGGAGGGCCACCACGTCGGCCGCGGTTACGGTGGTGCCGCCCAGGTAGAGCCCGGCGTCGCCCGCCCGCTGGGCGATGAGGAAGCGGGGGTAGGCGGTCTCCGTGCGCCGGGCGCCGGCGGCCAGGGCGATCACGGCACCCCCCGCCACGGCGATCACCACCACCAGGGACACCCAGAAGCGCGCCCGGGCAGCCAGATCGGCCCGGGCGACCATGAGCACCGACTTCACTGCGTGGTCCAGGTCTGCACAGCGACCAGATTGTGCCCCGTAGCGGGCGGCAGCGGGAGGGAGCCACCACGAGACCTGGGCGGGTGCCACCACCACCCCCGGGCGTGCGTGGCCCATGGCGGCGTCAAGAGCCCACTAAACGTCACCGCACGGCTGCCCACCCTTGATCTCAATCACGGTCGCCGTCGGGGCGCTGCTGGCGAACTCGATCGCGAGCGTCCCGTAGGTGCCGCGCACCGAGATGGTCCCGCCATGTGCCATCGTGAAGGCGCTGGGCGGGTACAGCGCCTGCGCCTCGCCCAGCTGCATCCCGAGCGTGACGCCGGCTTCGGTCTGGAGGCGCGGCACAGCGGTCCCGGTGGGGGGCGCTGCAGCCCCGAGGCCGGCAAAGCCTCCGGGGTTGTACCGATACCCGTGGAAGGTCCCCCCCTGGAACTCGACCGACAGGTCATGCCACTCGACCTCGGTGGTCCCCGAGCAGGCCCCCGGTTCGGTGCCGGTGGGCGGACCGAAGACCTGGGTCACGGCGTTCACGGTCGCCGCCTGGATCTCGTTCACGCCGACCAGTCCCAGCCCGTCGGGGCCGAGGACCAGGCTAGCAGGGGTGCGCGAGCTGGCCGGGGAGGGCACCGCTGCGGCTGCAGCCTGCTCGAGCACCTTCGGCTGCCCGCCGGGCGCAATAGCGACGATGGCGGATTGCTGGGCAAAGCCGAAGTCGGGATTCGTGTCGGTGTAGATCGTCCCATCCGGCCCCACCGCCAGGCCGGCGGGCAGGAAGTTGGCCACACCGCCCACCGCCGCCGGGCCGAGCACAGCGAAGTCGACCAGGGTCTGCATCCCGGTGGGCGACAGCGTGACCAGCCTCTGCTGGGTGAACGCGACCACGGATCCGTCCGGCCGCTGGGCGAAACCGCCGCTCCCCTTGGGGTAGAAGCCCGTTTCCGCCCCGATGGGGGCGGTCATGACTCCCGCCGGCGTGATCATCAGCAATGTCTTGGTGTTCGACCCGAAGACATAGAGGTCGCCGGCCCGGTCAAAGCCGAGCGCGTGCGGGCCATCCGGCGATGCCTGGCCTGCCGGGCCCCCGAGGCCCACGACGCCGGCCTTGTCCGACCTGCCCGCCACGTCGGTGAGGGTGCCGTCCGCCTCGAGGCGCACCACCTCGTTGTTGCATGGGGCAGCGATGTACAGGCGCCCACCCGGACCGAGCGCGACATCGCTCGGGCCGCCGAGGGGCGCCCCCACAGCCCGGGTGCCGGTGGGGATCAGTGGGCAGCTCCCTGCTGCCCCACCCCCGGCGACGGTGGTGATGATGCCGGCCGGGGAGATCGCCCGCACCCGGTTGTTCTGGACGTCCGCCACGTAGAGAGTGCCGTCGGCTCCGACCGCCATGCCGCCGGGCCCGTTCAGGGCGGCCTGCTGGGCGGGACCTCCGTCGCCCGAGAATCCTGGCCTCCCCGTCCCGGCCAACGGGAGGAACGTGCCGTCGGGCGCGCGCTGGAGGATCTGGTTCTTGGCGGCATCGGCGACGACCAGGTCGCCATTCTCGGCAACCGCCAGGGCTCCGGGGTGGCTGGGGCCGGGTTCTTCCGGCGAAGGAACATTCGAGTGGGCCCCGGGGCTGCTGATGGCCCCCGATGGCTGGGACGGTGGCCCAACCACGTGGACCTGCCTTCGCCCGTTCCCGGGCAGGATCGAGAAGATGCCGGCGGCGATGGCCACCACTGCGATCGCTCCCGCCCCGGCCACCGCCCGCCGCCGGCGGCTCCGCAGCCTCTGGCCCCGCCGCTTCGCTTCGTCCAGAAGCGCCTCCAAGCCGACTCCGGGCAGGCCCTCGGGCGGCTCTTCAGGGCGTCGATGCATCAGGCTCCTCCTTCAGGTAGTCAGGGCCGAGGCTGGAGCGCAGGGCAGCGATCCCCCGGTGGATGTGCACCTTCACTGCACCCGGTGAGACACCTAGGGCATCAGCCACCTCCCGCTCCGGCATATCGACCAGGTAGCGCAACGCCACCGCTTCACGCTGGCGGCGTGGGAGCCGGCGAAGGGCCTCCACCATCAAGCGGCGCACAAGGATCTCGTCTTCCATGGATCGCGCGATCTGCTCCCCGGGGCGCACATTCGGGAGTTCATGGAGCCGCCGGGCCTGGGCGAGCGCCTGCCGGAAGGTAGTCCGCAGCACCCACCCGTCCCGCCAGTGCAGCTTCGAGACCCTGCCCCACCGGGCATACGCTGCCGCGAACGCCTCCAAAGCGGCGTCCTCGGCCCCACCGGAACCGGCAACCCGCCGGGCTACCGCCACCGCCCGAGGAAAGCAGGCCCGGAACCAGGCGTCATACTCGTCATCCTGCGAAATCGGTGACATCGCTCAGTAAAGGCTTGCCGCCCACACTCCGGTTGACACGCCTACCAAACTCCGATGGGTTCGGCCGGCACCCGGCTGTCGCCCAGGGCGTCCCGCCGGGTGCCGCATATGCTTCCGGCCGTGCTCCCGTTCCTCATCGGCCGCGACTACACCGGCTTCATCATCATCGGCGTCGTCCTGGTTGTGGCCATCTGCCTCCACGAGTTCGGGCACGCCGTCGCCGACGACCTCCAGGGGGATCCGACGGCCCGTCTGGCCGGCCGCCTGACCATCGACCCCCGGGCTCACCTCGATCCCTTCGGTGCTCTGATGATCGTCCTCGTCGGCTTCGGCTGGGGAAAGCCGGTCCCCATGTCGCCGAACAGCATGCGGAGCCGGCGCTATGGGGCGGCCTTCGTGGGGATCGCCGGGCCGCTCGTCAACATCATTCTGGCGGTGGCGACCGCACTCCTCGCTCGCGTGCTCAGGATCCCCCTGGTCATCGGGTTTGGGGCAATGCCCGGCTTCAGCCTCGCATCCCAGTTCGCCTCGGCGTTCCTCTATATCAACGTGCTACTCGTCATCTTGAATCTCATCCCGATTCCCCCACTCGACGGGTCTCGGGTTCTAGGGTCGCTCCTCCCGCCCGACAAGCAACGCTTCATCTACTTCATGGATCAGTGGGGCTTCCTCATCCTGCTGATCGCCGCGCTGTTGGTCCTGCCCCACCTTCTCCCCCCCGTCGCCAACAGCGGCGAGCGCTGGCTGCTTAATCTCATCGGCTTCCACGAGGCCTGAGCCCGGCGATGGGTCCACAGCGATTGTCGACAGAGCGATTCGTGGCTTCGCCCCCTTAGGCCAGAGTCGCCATAGGTCATCATCACCGACTCCCCATGGCAACGTACCGCCAAGACAACGAATCTACTGATGGGCTTGCGCACTAGTCCCCGGGTCGTGTAGGGTCGCACGAGCAGCAAGGCATTCCTCCCGGCGACCCACCCATATTCTGGGATACGGGGCCGACCTCAGGGTCAACTGAAGGTTCATTCCCCTGCCTAACTCTCTAGCTGACCGTTAGTTTAGGTGTGGCTCCCAGATCGAGCCAGGGGATTGCCCGGGGCCGACGGCTCTGTGGCAATACAGCCACAAGGCGATATAGCTACTTGACTGGCGGCTCCCGACTTCACCTCCATGTCGCTGAGTTCGTCAGGTGATCCGGCAGCACGTCTCCAAGACCTCAGGGGTCCAGGGCGGCACATACCTTTAGCGGCATGGCGCTGAGCCGACTTGTCTACTCGGAGTTAAGTTCCCGCAGGCGGGCCACAAGTAGGGAGTCGCTGCCCCGGGCCTCGAAATCGTCCAGGATCTCGGTGAGCGCCGCCCGCACGATCCTGCCTCGGTCGGTCCCCAGGCGGTGATCCGCCCGAAGGGCCAGCCGCGCCCGCTCGATCCGCGTCAGCTCCGAAGCGGTGCAGTAGAAGGTGACTTTCTCCTCGTGCCGGGGTCGCTCCGGGCGTGGGCGGCGTCCCCTCTCGGCCGCAGCGGCCGGCTCTGAGACGGGGCTGGGAGCCGGAACGGGTGGAGGGGGCGGGGCTGCCACCACCGGCTCCGGGGCAGGCGTCGCGGCCGCTGGTGTGGGGGCGGGTGCCGGGGCGGCAGGGGGTGCAGGGGCCGGTGCCGCAAGCGGAACTACGTCCGGAGCCTTAGCCACTTGTATTTTTGTCTCCTCGGCTACGTCGGCTTCTGCGGGCTTCGAACTGCGGAAGAGCTCGTCCACGCCAGGGAGGCTTGCCCGACGCGTCACTTCGACATCACCTCCCGTGCCAGGTCTCGGTATTCCTTGGCGCCGCCGGACTTCGGGGCGTACCGAACGATCGGCTCCCCCACCACCGGCGCCTCGGCGAACTTGATGGTCTTATGAATGATCGTCTTGAACAGCTTGTCGCCAAAAGCATCAGTGACCCTGCTGAGGACCTCACGGCCGTGCAACGTTCGACCATCCAGCATGGTTGCGAGTATGCCCTCAATCTGGAGTTGAGGGTTGATTCTTTCCTGAATTTTCCTGATGGTGTCCATGAGCAGGGCCATCCCGCGCAGGGCGAAGTACTCGCACTCGAGCGGGATCAGCACCGCGTCCGCCGCCGTCAGGGCATTGACCGTGAGGAGCCCCAGTGACGGGGGGCAGTCGATGAGGATGTAGTTGTACCGATCCCGCACCGGGGCCAGGCCCCGGCGCAGCGACTGCTCCCGGGCCACCTCGGAAACCAGCATCACCTCGGCGCCCGCCAGGTCGATGTTGGCCGGGATGATGTCCAGCCCGGCGATCCGGGATGGGGCAACCACCTCGTCAAAGGTCACCGTAGCGTCCAGCAGAAGGTTGTAGACAGTCACTTCCAGGCCATTGGGATTCAAGCCGAGGCCTACGGAGAGCGCCCCCTGGGGGTCGAAGTCCACCAGGAGAACCCGGGCGCCCTCCTCGGCGAGGGCGGCTCCCAGGTTGATAGTCGAGGTGGTCTTGCCCACCCCGCCCTTCTGGTTGACCACCGCCAGGATCCGCCCGGTGGGCAGGACCGCCGGGGCGGTCCACTCGATCTCGGCCAGCACGGCATCGTCGACCTCCGCCCCGGGGGGTGGTGGCGTGGCCGGGCCCGGCACGGGTGTGGCGATGGGTGGCACCGGCGTCCGGGCCGGGGCCCGGGAAGGCGCCCGGGTTGGGGCCCGGGCGGGGGCCGGGGCGGGGACGTCCGGGAAGGCGTCGGGCAGGAAGAGCTGCTCGTCTTCCAACGGTGCGCCTCCGGATGCTGGGAACTGGTCGTCCCACTTCATAGGTGTGCCCCTCGTCCACAAGCCTGTTTGTCTACAAGTGGTTTTGGAGGCGCCATCGTAAACGGCCGCAGGCCCCTTGGCAAGGACCTTCGGGCAAAGACGTGAAGAAAGCGGGAAGGAAACTAGCGGCGCTGGGCGCAGCGGATGCAGAGCCGAGCGGTTGGGACCGCCTCCAGACGCTCTGGACCGATGGGGGTCCCACACCGCTCGCACTCGCCGTAGGCACCGCGATCCAACCGACCGAGCGCGGCCTGAACATCCTGCAGGCGTTTCCTGAGACCTTCCACAAACGACAGGACCTTCGCGCGCTCCGAAGTAGCCTGAGCGGCATCAGCGAACCCCTCATCCAGAGAGACCTGGACGGAGCCATCCGGCGCAGCCCCCAGGTCGGCCAGCTCTCGCGAGATGGTCTCACGCTCCGCCTGCAGCTGGGCCCGGGCCGCCACCAGGACCTCCTCGTTCACGGCCACGGCAAACCTCCTTACGCGCCGGGCGGGGTCCCCCAGTGGCATCGGGTGTCCGGCCGTCACCCATGAGGCGTCCCCTCCAGTGGGGGGTCCCCCCAGTATGCGGCGGACCTCAGTGCGAGTCCAGGCTCTCCAGCATCGGCGCCAGCGGGCGGTAGGCCAGCCCGTGCGCCTCGGCCACCGGCCGGCTGACCACCGTGCCGGCGAGCACGTTGACGCCCGGGCCGAGCATCGGCTCCCGGGCAACCGCACCGGCCAAGCCGTGGGCTGCCAGTTCGAGGACGTAGGGCAGGGTGGAGTTGGTGAGGGCGTAGGTGGAGGTGTAGGGCACCGCCCCGGGCATGTTGCCCACGCAGTAGTGCACCACCCTGTCGACCACGTAGGTCGGGTGCGAGTGGGTGGTCATGCGGGAGGTCTCGAAGCAGCCGCCCTGGTCAATGGCGATGTCAACCACCACCGAGCCGGGCTTCATCGCCGCCACCAGCTCCTTGGACACCAGATGCGGGGCAAGGGCGCCGGGGACCAGCACGGCACCGATGACCAGGTCGGCCGCCAGGATGGACTCCTCGATGGTCGTCCGGTTGGACATCAGGGTCAGGATGCGCCCCTTGTGGATCGAGTCGACGTAGCGCAGCCGGTCGATCGAGCGGTCCAGGATGATGACCTCGGCCTCCATGCCCTGGGCGATCCATGCCGCATTGGCCCCGGAGATGCCGCCGCCCAGGACCACGACGCGGGCGGGCTGTACCCCGGACACGCCTCCGAGGAGGACCCCGCGGCCCCCATGCGCCCGCTCCAGCAGGGTGGCCCCCACGTGGGGCGCCATCCGGCCGGCCACCTCGCTCATCGGGGCCAGCAGGGGCAGCCGGCCGTCCGGGGCCTGCACGGTCTCGTAGGCGATCGCCGACATGCCCGAGTCGAGGAGCGCCCGGGTCACGTCCAGGCTGGCCGCCAGGTGCAGGTAGGTGAACAGCATCCGGCGGGCGCCGCCGGGCAGCGGCCCCCCGGAGAGGCGCCCGAACTCAGCCGGGATGGGCTCCTTCACCTTGAGGATGAGCTCGGCGCCCTGCCAGACGTCGTCCACCGTGACGATCTCGGCCCCGGCCGCCCGGTAGGCGTCGTCCGGGATGGCCGACCCGGTGCCGGCGCCGCCCTCGATGAGCACCCGGTGGCCACTGTGGGTCAGCTCCCGGGCACCGGCCGGGGTGAGGGCGACCCGGTACTCGTGGTCCTTGACCTCGGACGGGACGCCGACGATCACTGGCCGGCGCCCTGTGCCACCAGCAGGAGCCCGATCACGGTCTTGGAATCGACGATCGAGCCGTCCCGCAGCGCCGCCAGGGCCTCTGCCATGGCCACCCACTCGATGGCGATCGGCTCGCCGTGGTCGGTCTCCGGCGGTGGGGCGACCCTCCGGAGCGTGCGGGCGACGTAGAGGTGGAAGCGTTCGTCGGTAAAGCCGGGCGAGCTGTAGAAGGCCCCCAGGGGGGCCCACTCGTCGGCCTGGTAGCCGGTCTCCTCCTCCAGCTCCCGCCGGGCGCACAGCTCGGGCGGCTCACCGTCCACGTCGAGCTTCCCCGCCGGGATCTCCAGGAGGTCCCTGCCCACAGCATGGCGGTTCTGGCGCACCAGGAGGACCTCGTCGCCCAGCACCGGCACGACCGCGGCTGCTCCCGGGTGGCGTACGTAGTCCCGGTTCGTGATGTGGCCGTCCGGCAGGCGGATCCGGTCGACGACGACGCTGAAGAAGCCGCCGGTGAACGGCGTGGCCGACTCGACGACCTCGTGGTTCACCGATCCGACAACAGAACGGAGGGCGTCCACGGCCGGAGGTGGCCCCGGATCAGGACCGGGCAGCGTCCGGCTCGGGCAGGACCACCGGGCTTCCCACTGGCTCCCGGTCGGTGCGGACGGCACCGGCCCGGGACCGCGCCCGGGCGGCCGCCGCGGCAATGAATCCCCGGAAGAGCGGGTGCGGGCGGTTGGGCCGGGAGCGGAACTCGGGATGGAACTGGCTCCCCATGAAGAAGGGGTGGTCGGGCAACTCGATCACCTCGGCGAGGCGGCCGTCGGGCGACAGTCCCGAGAAGACCAGGCCCGCCTCCTCGAGCGCCTTGTGGTAGGCCGGGTTCACCTCGTAGCGGTGCCGGTGGCGCTCCCAGATGACCTCGTCGCCATAGAGTCCCAGCGCGCGCTCCCCGGTCAGCTTCGCCGGCCACAGGCCGAGGCGCATGGTCCCGCCCTTGTCGTCGACACGCTCCTGCCCGGGGAGCAGGTCGATCACCGGGTGGGGGGTGGCGGCGTCGAACTCCGAGGAGTTGGCCCCGGCGAGGCCGGCGACGTTGCGGGCGTACTCGATCACCGCGCACTGCAGGCCCAGGCACAGTCCCAGGAAGGGGATGCCCTGCTCCCGGGCGATGCGGATGGCGTCGATCTTGCCTTCGATGCCCCGGATGCCGAACCCACCGGGCACGCAGATGCCATCGAGCGACGCCACCAGGTCGTAGCCCCCGGGCGACAGGTGGCTGGGCGTGATGCCGCTGCGGGAGCGCTCGAGAGCGCTGGTGGGCCCGCTGGCCCCTGCTGGTGCGTTGGCCCCGTTGGCCCCGTTGGCCCCGAACCCGTTCTCGTCAGAGGCCACCCAGACGACCTCCACCTCGGCGTCGGCGGCGTACCCGCCCGCCTTGAGGGCCTCGATCACCGACAGGTAGGCGTCCGGTAGGTCGACGTACTTGCCCACCAGGCCGATGCGCACCGCCGGCTTCGGCTGCTCGATGCGCTCCACGAGCTCCCGCCACTCGGTGAGGTCGGGGGGTGGGGCATCGATGCGCAGGTGGTCCAGGATGAAGGTGTCCAGGCCCTCCTCGTGGAGGACCAGGGGGATCTCGTAGATGTTGGAGGTGTCGGCCGCCGAGGCGATGGCCCGCTCCTCGACATCGCACAGCAGGGCGATCTTGCTCTTCATCGTGCTCGAGATGTGGCGATCGGAGCGCAGGACGATGGCATCGGGCTGGATCCCGATGCTGCGCAGCTCCCGGACCGAGTGCTGGGTGGGCTTGGTCTTCAGCTCGCCGGCCGGCCCGATGTACGGGGCGAGCGTCACGTGCACATAGCAGATGCTGTCCCGGCCCACGCTGATGCGCAGCTGGCGGATGGCCTCCAGGTACGGCAGGCTCTCGATGTCGCCCACGGTGCCGCCCACCTCGGTGATCACCACGTCGGCCGGGGTCGGGGAGTCCTGGCCCACCCGCAGGATGCGGTTCTTGATCTCCTCGGTGATGTGCGGGATGACCTGCACGGTCTGGCCCAGGTAGTCGCCCCGGCGCTCCTTGGCGATCACCGTCTGGTAAATCGCCCCGGTGGTGACGTTGGAGTCCCGGTGCAGGTTCTCGTCGATGAAGCGCTCGTAGTGGCCCAGGTCCAGGTCGGTCTCCCCGCCGTCGTCGGTCACGAAGACCTCGCCGTGCTGGAACGGGCTCATGGTGCCCGGGTCGACGTTGATGTACGGGTCCAGCTTCTGGAGGACCACCGAGAGGCCCCGGGCTTTGAGGAGGCGGCCGAGAGAGGCGGCGGTGAGGCCCTTCCCCAAACTGGAGACGACCCCACCGGTCACGAAGATGTGCTTGGCCACCGGGGGCCAGACTAGCACGCCCGCTCAGGCGGTCCCGGGCTTTGCAGCGAAGTTCATCATCCGTTCATCCGGGGACCTGTGCCCGGTATCCGGGGCCCGGCAGCGGGCGGCGTCAGCCGGCGACGTCAGCGGGCGACGGGGGCCTGGACCAAGCCGAACGGGCTCCCCTCGGAGTCGCGGCACACGGCCCAGCGTTCCCCGGGATGGATGACCGAGCCGCCCAGACCCGGCACCCGGGCCAGCGCACCGGCGAGGTCCGCCACCGCGAAGTAGGGCAGCGACACCCGGTCGCCCGGCCCGGTGCCCCGGGCGTGCAGGCCCAGCTCGGTGCCCCCGACGTGGGTCTGCCAGCCCTCACCCTCGCCCGGGCGGCGGTCGCCGAGGGCGACCTCGAGGAGCCCGGCCCAGAAGGCTCGGGCACGGGCAGGGTCGTCGGCCGGGAACTCCACCAGCGCGATCGGCGGGTCGGTTGGGTGCTCCATGGTGGTCAGCGTACCGTGCCCAGCCGGTCGACCCAGCGCAGCAGCCCGACCCCCTCGATCGCGGAGGAGAACGACCAGCGTTCCGAGGCGAGGGTCAGCACGGCCAGCACGGCCAGCACCACCAGGCGCCCCGGGATGCCGAGGGTGAGCGCCGCCCCGGCGCCCAGCACCGCTCCGAGCAGGTTGGCCCCGGCGTCCCCCAGCATGCCCCGCTCCCGCAGGTCGGGGGCCAGCCACACCGCCGCCGCCCCCGCCACCGGCAGGGACAGCACGACGTAGGCGCTTCCCCAGGAGGTGGCGGCGAGGAGCACCCAGAACGGCAGGAAACTCTTGGTGGCCCGGCCCGGGCGCAGGTCGAGGAGGTTGACGACGTTGGCAGCCAGCGCCACGATCGCCGCATCCAGGAGTGCCGGGCCGAGGTCGTGCTCCCAGAGCGCCGCCGCCACCAGGGCGACCGCCGCCCCGCCCGCCGCCTTGACCGCGCCCCCGGTGAGCTGCCCCTCGCCGAGGGCGCGCAGGTGGCCCTTGAACCCGCGGGCGTGGCCGGCGTCGGCCCGGTCGTCCAGGAGGCCGAGAGCGAAGAACCCGAGGGCGGCGACGACCATCCCGGCGTGGTCGCCCGAGTGCAGCGTGGCCCCCGCCGGCCCGCGCAGGTGGAGCAGGGTGCTGATGCTGAGGGCGGCCTCCCCGGCCAGCAGCGCGGCGAGCAGGACCACCCCACCCACCATCGGCAGCTGGGTGCCGCGGAAGTTGGCCCGCAGCAGCCCGGCCGGGGGTGAGGCAAGCAGGGCGGAGGTGACCGGGGCGGCGGCTCCCACTGCGAGCACCACGAGCGCGACCGCCAACGCCACCATGGAAGCCCACGATACCGGGGGACCTGCCCAGTTCCCGGGATCTGCGGGGCAGGCCGGTAGGCTTGGGCCGTGAAACCCCGAATGGCGTCCCGGGGCGCGCCCGACCCGGCGGCGGAGGCCGGGCCGGAGCAGGGTCCCCCGGCCGGCACGAGCCCTCCGGCGGCCGAGCGGGGCGCTGCCGTGGTGGCCGCCCTGACCGCTGCCAGCCGGGGCATGGGCCTGATCCGCACGGTGGTCGCCACCGCCGTCCTCGGCCTCACGTTCCTGGGGAACACCTACGCCAGCACCAACTCCACCTCCAACCTGCTGTTCGACCTCTTCGCCGGCGGGGCGCTCTCGGCGGTGGTGGTGCCCTGCCTCAGCGCCGCGCTGTCGGGTGGCGACCCCAGCAGCGCTGGGGAGGACGCGGACTCGACGGCGAGCGCCCTGCTGAACGTCGCCCTGCTCTGCCTGACCCCGGTGGTCCTCGCCGGCGTGCTGGCCCGGGGGCCGGTGATGGACCTGCTCACCGCCAGCGTGCACAACCCGGCGGTCCGTCACCGGGAGCAGGCGCTCGGGGCCTTCCTCCTGCTGGCGTTCCTGCCCCAGATCTGGCTCTACGCCATCGGGGCGGTCACCACCGGCGCCCTCCACGCCCGCCACCGTTTCGCCGGCCCGGCCCTGGCGCCGCTGGTGTCCAGCGTCGTGGTCACCGGGTCGTACCTTCTCTATGCCGCCGTGGAGCGGGGTCACGCCTCCCAGCTCGGGCGGATCTCGGGCCCGGGCAAGCTGCTGCTCGGGCTCGGCACCACCGCCGGGGTGCTGGCGCTCACCCTGGCGGTGCTGGTGCCCGCCGCCCGGCTGGGAATGCGCTGGCGCCCCACGCTGCGCATCCCGCCCGAGGCCCGGCGCCTGACCCGCCGCCTTCTCGGATCCGCACTGGCGGCGGTGGCCATGGAGCAGCTCCTGCTCGGCCTCGTCCTGGTGCTGGGCAACGGGGTGGACGGTGGGGTCGTGGCCTACTACCTCGGCTTCACCCTGCTGGAGCTGCCCTGGGCGATCCTCGCCGTGCCGATCGCCGTCGCCGCCTTCCCGGGCCTCTCGGGCGCTGCCGCCCGGGCCGACACCGGCGCCTTCGCCGAGCGGTGTGCCGCCGCCACCCGCAACGTCGTCGTCCTGGCGCTCGGGGGCAGCGCCGCGATGCTGGCGCTCGCCGGCCCGGGCACCCACCTGCTCCTCGACCTCGGCATCGGGGGCGGGGCGCGCGCGGCCGGGCTGCTCGCCCCGGCGGTGGCCGCGTTCGCCCCCGGGCTCACCGGCTACGGGGCCTACGCCCTGCTCACCCGGGTGGCGTACGCGGTGGGCGACGGGCGCTCGCCCACCCTGGGCGCGGCGGCCGGCTTCGGCGGCGCCGCAGCGCTCACCGCGGTGGCCTTCCTGCTCTTCTCCGGCCGGGTGCTGATCGCCGGCATGGCGGCAGCGTTTTCGATCGGCATCACGGCCGGGGCGGTGCTCATGGCCGGGCGGCTGGCCCGGGCGGCCGGGCGCGCCGCGTTCGCCGGCACGGGCGCCACTCTGGCCCGCGGGTTGGCCGCCGCCGTGCTGGCGGCCGGCCTGGGCATCGGCGCGGCCCACCTGATCGGCTCCGGGGGCACGGCGCACAACGCCGGCTCCGCCGCGGTGGTCGCTGCGGTGGCCATCGCCGCCTACCTGGGGGTGCTGCACGGGCTGGGCGACCGCCAGCTCCCCCGTGCGGTGGCGGCGGCCCGCGGGAAGCTGGTGCCGGGCGCGGGGCAGGCGCCGTGAAGCCGGAGATCCCCCCCGCCCGCATCGTGCAGGTCACCGCGCAGACCACCGGCGGCATCGGGCGGCACGTGTCGTCGCTGCTGCCCGAGCTCCTCTCCCGGGGCGCCCGGGTCGAAGTCGCCGCCCCCCGGTCCACCGGGGGCCTGGGCGCCGAGGCCATGGGCACGCCGTTCTGGCCGGTCGAGATCCCCCGGCTGCCCTCCCCGGTCCCGGCGGTGTCGGCGCTCTGGGAGCTGCGCCGGGCGCTGGGCAAAGCCGACCTGGTGCACGCCCACGGGATCCGGGCCGGCCTGGCTGCCGGGGCCGCCGCCCGCTCGGACGCCGTCCCGCACCTGGTGGTCACCATCCACAACGCGGTCTTCGAGTCCGGCCCCACCCGCAAGGGGGCGGAGACCGTGGCCCACCGGATGCTGGCGCTGCTCGCCGAGTGCCGCATCTGCGTCTCCGAGGACCTCGCCCGCGCCGCCCGGGCGGCGGCCCCGGCGAAGGCGGGCTCGGTGCTGGTCATCCCGGCGGGTTCCGACCCGGCCATGCCGCCTCCCGAGGAGGTCGCCGCCGCCCGTTCGGCGCTGGGGTTGGCTAAGGGCCAGCGCCTGATCGTGGGCGTCGGGCGCCTGGACCAGCAGAAGGGCTTCGACATCCTGATCGAGGCCGCCGCCCGGCTGGACGGCAACCCGCCCGCCCAGATCGTCATCTGCGGCGAGGGGCCGGAGCGGCCCGACCTGGAGAACCGCATCCGGGGCCTGCCCAATCCCGCGGCGGTCCGCCTTCTGGGCAACCGGCGGGACGCCAAGGCCCTGACCGCAGCCGCCGATATCTTCTGCATGCCGTCGCGCTGGGAGGGCAGCCCGCTGGCCCTGCACGAGGCCCTCACCGCCGGCCGACCGGTCGTCGCCGCGGCCACCGGGGGCATCCCCGAGCTGATGGGCTTCGGCGAGGCCGGGCTGCTGGTCCCCCCGGAGGATCCCAGCGCCCTGGCCGCCGCCCTCCGGCGGGTCCTGGAGGACGCCACTCTCGCCGACCGGATCTCGACCGCCGCAGTGCGGGCCGGGGCGGCCTGGCCGGATGCCGCCGCCACCGCCCGCCGGGTGGCGGACGTCTACGAGGAGCTCCTGGGGCGCCCGCTCGGCGCCAGCCTGGGAGGGTGACCGCCCGGCGCTTTGTCGCGGCCGCCGGGGTGGCCTTGGTGGTCCTCTCCCCGCTGGCACTGGTCACTGTCCCGGCATCGGCCGCGCCTGCCCGTGCGGCACGTGCCCCCGCGGCGGGCGCCCGTGCGCCGGTGCCCGCCCACGTGGTGATCGTCAGCATGCCCGGGGTCACCTGGCGCGACGTCATGGCGGGCTCGGCGCCCACGCTGCGGCGGCTTGCCCAGGGCGGGGCCGTGGGCGCGCTGTCGGTGCGGGTGGTCGACACCCCGACCGACCTCGCCTCGGCCTTCGCCACCATCGGCGCCGGCAACCGGGCCCGGGGTGGCGGGCCGGCAACGGGTCGCATCCAACCCAACGCCGGACCGCTCCCCGGGGGCGGGCTGCTGGTGTCCCAGTGGGGGGCGGTTGTCGCCGACAACGCCAGACTGCACTTCGGGGCGGTGCCCGGGGCGCTGGGCTCGGCCCTGCACCGGGCCGGCCTGAAGACGGCCGTGGTGGGCAACGAGGACGAGGTGATCGCCGGTGTGCGCACCCCGGAGCGCTCCGCCGCCCTGGCGCTGGCCGATGCATCCGGGAGGGTGGACATCGGCGACGTCGGCGAGGACATGTCGCCGGGTACCGCACTCGCCGGCCAGGAGGACCCGGCAGCCATCGCCACGGCGACCGTGACCGCGCTCGGCTCGGCCCAGGTCGTCCTGGTGGACCTCGCCGAGACCCGCCGGGTGGGTGACGCCCTGGCCAAGACGGCGCCGCCGGGCGGGAATGTGTCCTACCCGGCCCGCACCGCCGCCCTCGAGCGCGACGACCAAGCCCTGGCCGCCGTCCTCGCCCGGGTCGACCTGCACACCGACACCGTGGTGGTCCTGGCGCCCGCCGGCATGGGGGCGGGCTGGCCCGACACCCTGACGGTGGCGGCGGAGGCCGGGGTGGGGGTCACCCCCGGTGGGTGGCTCACCTCGGCGACCACCCACCGCGACGGGCTGGTCACGCTGCCCGATGTTGCCCCCGGGATCCTCTCCCAGCTCCACCTGGCGGTGCCCACCTCGATGACCGGCTCGGTGCTGCACAGCGTGGCGGCAGGCGGGGTGGACCGCATGGCAGTTCTGGTCGGGCTGCAGGAGTCCTCGACCGCCTACCGCAACCGGATCGCCCCCTTCATCGTCGTGCTTTCCCTCCTGGGCGTGGCCGTGTTCGCAGCCGGGGTGGTGGCAATGGGGCGAGGGCGGGGCCGGGGGCGGCCGTTCCCGCCGGCGCTGCGCATGGCCGTCGTGCTCGGGGGGCTGGCGGTGGGCGCCGCCCCGGTGGGGGCGCTGGTGCAGGCGGCGCTGGGGGCCGAGCGGTGGGGGGGACCCGGGGCCGCCTTGGTGCTCGTCGCCGCTGACCTCGTGGTGGTCGCCGTGGCCCTCGCCGGGCCCTGGCGCTCGCGCCGCGCCGGCCCCGCCGCCTTTGTGGCCATCCTGACGCTGGCCGTGATCGCCGGCGACCTGCTGACCGGCTCCCACGGCCAGCTGGTCAGCCTCATGGGGTACTCGCCGATCGAGGCGGGCCGGTTCTACGGGCTGTCCCCGCTGTCCTTCGCCATCCTGGCCAGCGAGGTGCTGGTGGTGGCCGGCGTGGCAGCCGCGGCCCGTTCCCGCCCGGCGGTGATCGCCCTGCTGATCGGGGCGGTGGTCGTCGGCCTCGCGGGCGCGCCCATGCTGGGAGCCAAGTTCGGCGCCATCCTGTCCCTGGTCCCGGCCTTCGGGTTGCTGGCACTGCTGGTCACCCGCCGACGCCTGCCGGCAGGCCGGTCAGCGGTCCTGGGCGCGGCGGCGGTGCTGGCGGCCGGGGTGGTGGCCCTCGGGATCGGCATCCTGGACTCCCTGCGCCCGGCGCAGTCGCAGACCCACATCGGCAGGTTCGTAAGGGCGCTGTTCGGCGGCGGGCCGGGCGGGGTGAAGGACGTGATCCTGCGCAAGGCGGATGCCAACCTGGGCGTCTACGTGCACGTGCCGGTGGCGCTGGTGATCCCCGCCGCCCTGGCGCTGGTGGGTGTCGCCCTCCTGCAGCCCCCGGCCTGGCTGGCCGCCCGCCTGGAGGCGATCCCCGGGCTGCGGGCGGGGCTGCTGGCCGCCGCGGCAGCCAACGTGCTGGGGCTGGCGGTGAACGACTCCGGCGTGGCCATACCGGCGATGGGCTTGGCGGTCGGCATCCCGCTGCTGGTGGCCCTGCTGGTACGGGTGGAGCCGGCCCCCGAGTAAGTCAGGGACATTTGTCCCGCCATCTGGGACAAATGTCCCCCGGTTCGCCCCAAACGGCAGGGCGAGGCCGGAATCGCCGGCCGGGCTGCGTCGCTCGTTACTGCTAGTGCCCCGTCCCGCCGCCGGCCGACGAGGCCGTCCCGGGCGAGGGCGCCGGGCTCGGCAGCACGGCTGAGGCGCCGGGCCCGGACCCGTAGTCGCCCCAGACCCCGCCCGCCGCGGCCTGGAGGCCGAGCACGACGTCGGTCTGGCCGATGGGGCCGTCCACCCCGTCCACCGTCACCACCCGCAGGGTGTCGTCGCCCCGGACCTCGGACAGCACCGGCAGCGGGCTGGTCCCGTCCTCACCGATGGCCAGCAGGGTGCTGCCTACCGACAGGTCCCGGGCGAGGGGGAGGATCAGGGTCCGCCCCAGGTCGGGGCTGGGCTTCGACCCGGACGTGGGCTCGACCGGGGCCAGGAGGACCACGGCCGCCCCGGGAGTGCTCACCGACGCCGGCGCCGCGGGCGACGGCACCGTGTTGGCGTGGGCGAGGCCGGCGTCCAGCAGGCGTTGGAAGGCCCCGGGCGACTTGCCGTCCAGGGCGTCGGCCAGGTGCTGGACGAGCGCCGCGGCCACCGCCTCGGCGCCGGTCGAGGTCACCCCGAGAGCCGCGGCCACCTGCGCCCGGGTGCCGTCGTCCGGCAGCGCCATCTTGGAGGACAGCAGGACGAACGAACCCTCCAGGCGGGCTCCCGCCTGGAGCAGCGTGGTGGCCACCCCCGAGACGTCGGTGGAGGGCGTGGTGTCGAAGGACACCAGCACGGTGGGCCGGCCGGCGAGCGCTCCGGCCACCAACCGGTCCCGCGCCGCCCCGGCGAAGGCGCTGAAGGAGCCGACCTGCTGGGTGAGCCCGTTGATCTGGGTCTCGAGGCTGGTCTCTTGCTTGTTGAGCTCGTCGAGCGACGTGTGCAGCGCCTTGATGGTGGCGGGCGAGATGAAGGTCGTGCCCGCCAGGACCCCGAGGCCGAGGGCCAGGAAAAC
The DNA here is from genome assembly GCA_035765775.1 of Actinomycetota bacterium. NCBI lineage: Bacteria > Bacillati > Actinomycetota > Actinomycetota bacterium. The sequence goes on from DASTWV010000017.1 coordinate 51,752, forward strand.
CGCGATCAGGCTGACGATGTGCTGCCGGAGGGTGAGCACGCGGCTAGAAGGCGTGCCGCAGCTTGAACCACAGGTGCCGGAACCAGACCTTCACCGTGCCGAACGCCAGCTGGGCCAAGGTGGTGTGGCCGGGGGCCGACGACACCGCCCGGGTCAGGATGATCACCATGCAGAACAGGGCCGCCGCCACCAGGCCGACGATCTGTAGCCGGGTCGCCCCGGCCCGGTGGAGTTGGCTCACCCCCTTGGCATCCACCAGCTTCGGCCCCACCCGCAGGCGGACGAGGAACGTGGAGGCCATGCCCTTGCGCCCCTTGTCCATCATCTCGATCAGGCTGGAGTGGCACCCGACGGCGACGATCAGCTCCGCCCCCTTCTCATAGGCCAGGAGGAGGGCGACGTCCTCGCTGGTGCCCACGGCTTCGAAGGTGCGATACTGCAGCAGCAGGGCGTCCAGGCGGTCCTTGCCCGGTGCCCGCCCGTCGGCATAGGCGTGGAGGATGAGCTCGGCCCCCGAGGTGAGGGCGCCGGTCGAGACCGAGTCCATGTCGCCGATGATCACGTCGGGCCGCAGGCCCAGCTCCAGCAGGGCGTCCGCACCCCCGTCCACCCCGATCAGCACCGGCTTGAAGTCAGGGATGTAGCCCGCCTTGAGGGCGGCGAGATCCTCCTTGTAGCCGTAGCCGCGCACAACGACCAGCACGTGCCGGCCATTGATCTGCGCCTTGACCGCCGGGAGCCGGATGGCGTCGAGGAGGTACTCGCGCTCGACGCGCAGGTACTCGAGGGTGTTCTCGGCAAAGGACTCCAATGCCACGCCGATCTGAGCCTTGGCGGCGTCGAGGCGCTCCTGCGCCGCCGCCATGCCGATGAGCTCCCCCTTGGCCAGCACCTCGCCGTCGCGCAGGATGCGGCCGTCGTCCAGGTCGACGACGTCGCCCTCCCGCACCAGCCCGAACAGGTCGGGCGTGACCTGGTCGATCAGCGGCACCCCGGCGGCCGCCAGCACCAGGGGGCCGAGGTTGGGGTACTGCCCGGAGGCCGAGCACTGGACGTTGAGCACTGCCTTCACCCGGCGCTCCACCAGGCTCTCGGCCGAGATGCGGTCGAGGTCGGTGTGGTCGATGAGGGCGATCTCCCCGGGCTGGAGCCGGCCGACCAGGGTCTTCGTCCGGCGATCGGCCCGGACCACGCCCCGGAGGACCCCGGGGGCGGCGGCCACCTCGACCCCACCGGACGCGCGCGCCCCCCGCCGGAACATGGCGCCCAGTGTAGCCGGGTCAGGGAAAAGCTTTCCGCTTTGCGCCGATCCAGCGGGCGCCCGGGCCTAGGGCCGTGCCCCTCACGGGCGGTCCCCCGGCTGAGGTGAGGGACTTTTGTCCCGGGCAGTGGGACAAATGTCCCCGAGATGATGTGGTACCGATCGTCCCGCCGCCCGCGCGCGGCTACCCGCCGATGTACGAGCCCGGGTTGAACCGGGACTTGAAGCGCATGAAGAAGCCGTCGTCCTTCAGGCGCACCAGGCGCAGCGGGACCGGGTGCGGCCGCACTGTCACGGCTGAGCCGGTGGGCAGCATGCCCACCTGGTGCCCGTCGGCCACCAGGGCTCCCGAATGCCCCACCAGCCGCACGGTGACCGGCCGGTCCGGGCCGACGACCACCGACCGCCAGCGGATCGAGTGGGCGCACACCGGCGTGAGGACCATGACGTCCAACTCCGGCTCCACCACCGGGCCACCGGCAGACAGGGAGTAGGCGGTGGACCCGGTGGAGGTGGCCACGATGAAGCCGTCGGCGGTGTACTGGGCCACCGATTCGCCCCCGACCGAGACGTCGATGTCCACCACGGTCGAGGGGGCCGACTTCTCCACCACTACCTCGTTGAGCGCCACCGCCGAGACCAGCAGCGCACCGTCGAGGGTCGCCTCCCCGGCCAGCATCCGGCGGGGCTCGATGGTGTAGTCCCCCGCCTCAAGGGCCTCCACGGCACCGGCGAGGTTGTCGCCCTCGGCGGAGGACAGGAACCCCATCCGGCCGAGGTTCACGCCCAGCAGCGGCACGCCCCGGCCGGCGGCGACCCCGGCCGCCCGCAGCATGGTCCCGTCCCCGCCGAGGGCCACCACCAGGTCGTAGGCTCCGCCGGCGTCCGCCTGGGCCACCGAGATCGAATGGGCAGTGGCCAGGGCCTGCAGCTCGTCATAGGCCCGCCGGGCGGGCTCGGCGGTCGGGTGGACGACGGCCCCGATCGACCGCAGCGGCGCCTCGGCCGCCATCAGGCACCACCGCCGTCCACCGGAGGGCGCCGGCGGGCGTGCACGAAGAACTCCTGGTTGCCGTGGGTCCCGGTGAGCCGGGAGGGTGCCTCGGCCAGCGTCTCGGCACCTTGGTGGCGCAGGGCGGCCACCACCCGCTCCACCGCCCGGGCCTGCACGGCCGGATCCCGGACGATGCCTCGCGCGCCCACATCGCCCCGGGGGGCTTCGAACTGGGGCTTCACGAGCAGGACCAGTGCGCCCCCGAGGGCGGTCGCCGCAACCAGCTGGCCGGCGACGGCCTCGAGCGAGATGAAGCTGAGGTCGGCCACAACGAGATCGAAGGGTTCACCCAGTGCGGCGGCATCCATCGTGCGGAGGTTGGAGCGCTCGAAGAGCGTGACCCGCGGGTCCTGGCGGAGGCGCCAGTCGAAGTCGCCGTAGCCCACGTCCACCGCGGTGACGGATGCCGCACCGTGCTGCAGCAGGCAATCGGTGAAGCCGCCCACTCCGGCCCCGGCATCGAGGCAGCGCCGGCCGCCGACGGCCACGCCCAGGTCCTCCAGTGCCCCGTCGAGCTTCAGGCCCCCCCGGGTCACGTAGCGGGTGGTGGCCTCGACGGTGACGGCGCTCGATTCGGCCACGAGCATCCCGGCCTGGAGCCCGGGCGAGCCGTCCACCAAGACCCGGCGCTCGGCGATCAGCTCGCGGGCACGGGTGGCGTCGGGGGCCAGACCCACCTGCACCAGCTGGCGGTCGAGCCGGCGCCGCGGCGGGGCCATCAGCGTGGGAGCGGTGGCGACTCGGTGGCCTCCAGGGCCGATTCGAGGCGGCGGACCGCCTCGCTCAGCGCGGCGGGGCGCTCCTCGAGCGGCAGTGCAGCGATGCGCTCGGCGTCGGGCGGCGCCACCCCGCTCGGGAGCGGGCTCCGGTCCGGGAGCGCGTCGCTCATCCGGCGGCCGACTCCCCGCCAGCATCGTCCGTGGGACCGACGGCAGGCGGGCGGATGCGGGGCGCCCGGGCCCGCGGGGGGCGGCTGGCCGGGGCGGGGCCGGTGGTCGGCCCGGTGGGGCTTGCTGGCGGGGCGGCCGGTCGCGTGGGACCGGTGGACGATGCCCGGGCGGCGGTCGCCCGGGGTGTCCGCGCCTTGGGGCCGGACTTCGGAGCGGGCGGCGCCGCCAGGGCGACGGTCTCCTCCAACTCGGCGACCCGCGCCTGCAGGCGCTCGACGTCCTCCTTGGTGGCCAGGCCCATCTCGTTCAGCCGGCGCCGGATGCTGTCGTCGATCACCGCCCGGGCGCGGTCGGCCTGGCCCTTGCCCTTGCGCAAGAGGTCGAGAGCGATCTGAGGGGCGTCCATGAGATCGAAGTCCGGGTTCTCGGCGATCTTGCGGACCGCCTCCTCGGCACGGTGGCGGGGAGCCTCGACCACCTTCGAGGCCTTGCGGATGGTGTCTTTCATCTGATCGATCATGTGTCGCCTCCAGACCGCGATCGGCACCTGCACGGGGGTTCCGGCGTAGCTCGCTTGGGTTTTACCCCCTTGTACGACGATACCGCCGGTGGTCCACCCCTGCGCGGATTCCCACCGGCACCACCATACGGTCAGCCGCGACTCGTCCATCGCTTTACGAGATGCCCGTCACATCGGCACGAGGAGGTCTGCCAGCGTGCGCAGGACATGATCGGGCGCCGGTTCGAGCGGCATGCCGGGCTTGGTGACCCCGGTCAGGACCACCGCCGATCCCCAGCCGATGCGGTGTGCGCCGGCGACGTCGGAGTCGGGGCGGTCACCGATCATGAGCACTCCCTTGACGCCCAGGCGCTCGGCGGCCGCCTGCATCATGGGTAGCTCGGGCTTGCCCAGGCTGGCCGCCTTCCGGCCCGATGCCGCCTCGATCGCGGCCAGCACGGACCCGGTCCCGGGGTCGAAGCCGGTGGGGGTCGGCATGATGTGGTCCCGGTTCGAGGCGACGAAGATCGCCCCGTTGCGCACCGCGTCGGCGGCCGCCGCCAGGCGGGCGTAGGTGAACTCGATGTCCCGGGCGACCATCACGAGGTCCACCTCGGCCCCCCGCTCCACAGGGACCACCTCCAAGAGATCGTCGATCTGCTCGATCACCGAGGGGGCGCCGAGCACGAAGGCGCGCTTGCCGACCAGCTTCTCCCGCTCGACCCAGGCCCGGGCGGCCGACGCCGAGGTGAGGATCTCCTCCTCCTTCACCCGGACACCGCCGGTGGCGAGCCGCTCCACGATCCAGAACGGGATGTAGGAGGCGTTGTTGGACAGAAACAGCAGCGGCTTGCCGGCGTCCCGGATCGCCTGGATGGCGGCGGGGGCCTCGGGGATAATCTTGCCCCCCAGCCACACCACGCCGTCCAGGTCGAAGGCGAACGCGCGGTAGCGCTCCAGGAGCGAGGTCGCCATCCGATGTCCCTTCTGTGCCCGGCCGTTACCCGGCGAGCGCCTGGAGGGCGCGCCGGTAGTCCTCGGACTCGGGGCGCATGGCGAGCGCCAGGCGCAGGTGCCCGATCGCGCCGGTGGTGTTCCCCACCGCCGCCTCGCACAGGCCGAGACCGAAGTAGGCGTAGTCGTTCGAGGGGTCCAGCTCCAGCACCCGGGCGAACTCCTCCCGGGCCCGGCGCTTCTGGCCGCTCTGGTAGAGCGCCCGGGCGAAGGTCTCGCGGACCGACGTCTTCTCCGGCTCCAGGCGGGTGGCCCGCTCCAGGACGGTGGCCGCCTGGTGGGCGTGGCCCTGCCCGAGGAGGTCGCGACCCCGGTTCAGCATGGTGTAGACGTCGTGCGGGTCCATGCTCGTGCTCTCCCTTGCCCCTCTTTCGCCCTACCTACCAGCCCTATCTACCCGCCCCGGCTCCACAGCTCCGCCTGCATGGTATACAGCCCGTCGTGGCAGTCCTCGAACCTTTCCGGGCGGTGCGCTTCGCCCCCAGGATAGACGCCGGCCTCGTCACCTCCCCGCCCTACGACGTCATCTCGGACGCCCAGCGGGAGGGCCTCCTCGAGGCCGACCCCCACAACATCGTGCGCATCATCCTGCCCTCGGCGGCCCCCGGCGGCGACCGGTTCACGCAGGCGGCGGCCGAGTTCCGCCGGTGGCTGGCGGCGGGCATCCTCGTCGCCGATGCCGAGCCGGCGCACTACGCCTACCGGATGGACTACGAGGTGGGCGGGCGCGCCCGGTCGACTGGCGGCCTGATCGGGGCCCTGGTCCTGGAGGAGCCGGGACAGGGGATCTTCGTCCACGAGCACACCATGCCCAAGCCCCGCAGCGAGCGTCGCGACCTTACCCGGGCCGCCCGGGCCAACCTCGAGCCGATCTGGCTGACCGGGGGCGACGGGGTCATCGGCCCCCTGGTGGCAGCGGCCGGCGACGGGCAGCCCCTGGTCGATGTCACCGACCCGGTCGGGGTCCGCCACCGGGCGTGGGCGTTGGCGCCGGCGGCATCGGCGGCGCTAGCTGCGGGCATCGACACGCCGCTGGTGATCGCCGACGGGCACCACCGCTTCGCCGCCTCGCTCGCCCTCCGGGACGAGCTGCGGGCCGCCGAGGGGCCGGGGCCGTGGGACGCCACCCTCGCATTGGTATCCGACCCCACCGACGAGCCACCCAGCCTCCTGCCGATCCACCGGCTGACCGATCTCACCGCCGCCGAGGTGGCGGCGGCCGGGACCCTGGAGCCGTTCGCCGGCGACGCCGCCGCTCTCGCCGGGCACCTGGCCGCGGGCGGGCCGGGCACCATCGGCCTCGCCACTGCCGCGGGCCGCTGGACGATGGCGATCGACCCCCCGACACTGGGCGCCCCGGACACCTCCTGGGTGGCCACGCACCTGCTGGAGGGGGCCGGGCGGGCGGTCGAGGTCGCGTACGAGCACGACCTCGACGCCGTGGCCGCCGGGGTGTCGGCCGGGCGTCTCGCCATCCTGCTCGCCCCCATCCCGGTGCGCACCGTCATCGAGACCGCCCTCGCCGGGAAGGTCATGCCGCCCAAGAGCACCCTGTTCTGGCCGAAGCCCCGGACCGGCGTGGTGATGCGGGACTTCGAGCGCCCGTAGGCGTTCGGGGGCGTTCGGGGGCGTTCGGGGGCGCTCAGCAGGCCGAGGCCCAGGTCTGCGAGGCGACGGTCACCGGGCGCCCGGCCGGGGTGAGGCTGGGGGACGGCGCGGTGCTGGGAGTGGGCGCCGGGCGGCCTGATGCACCCGGGTTGGCCGACACCCGTGCGGTCGGGCTGGGCGAAGCCGTCGGTGCCGCGCTCTGCTTGCCGTAGTCGGGCAGCGGGGAATCACCCTTGATGGCGGCGAAGAGGGCCTGGGACTGTGCCACCTGGGCCGGGCTCTGGGTATCGACCGACTGACCGGCGATCAGGCTCCCGTTGGGGGCCGAGGGCAGGACCCGGAAGTCGATGTCGGATGAGCTGAAGCTGTGGAACTTGAGCGCCAGCCTGGACAAAAGGCCGAGGGTGAGACCCGAGTCGTGGGTCAAGTTCCCCAGGCCGAGGTCGATGAGGTGGGTCACCTTGAACGGGTTCAGCAGGGTGCCTGGGGTGAGCACCTTCTTCATCATCTGCTGCACGAAGAGCTGCTGGCGAGCGATGCGGCCGTAATCACTGTCGGTGTCCCGGTCCCGGACGAAGGCGAGGGCCTGATCGCCCTCCAGGGTGTTGCAGCCCGCCGGCTGGTTGAGGCCGGAGTTCTTGTCGTAGACCCGGTGGGCGAAGCGGATGTCGACGCCGCCGAGGGCCTGGCTGATGCTGCGGAAGCTGTCGAAGTTCACGGCCACGTAGTGGTTGATGGTGAGCCCGGTCAGCTGCTCGACGGCGGCCACCATCGGCGATACGCCCGAGTTGAAGAAGGCGTTGATCTTCTCGTGGCCACCTTTCGGCGTGGGCACCCAGAGATCCCGCGGGATACTGACCAGGACCGCCTTCCCGGTGGCCCCGTCGACGTGGATCACGGCGATCACGTCGGCCCGCTGGCCGGTGTTCTTGTCCGCCCCGGTGGGGTCGTACTTGGCCTGGTCCTGCGGGTCGAGGATCGCCCGGGTGTCCGAGCCGAGGACCAGGACGTTCTGGTCCGTCTGGCCCCCCGGCCCCGCCTGAGCCGGCCCGCACGCGGTGCAACCCACCGAGTTCTTCCCCAGCTGCGAGTTCACGTAGTAGAGGAAGGCGGTGCCGGCGACCACGCCCACAATCGCCAGGACGAGCACGGTCAGCAGGATGCGGCGCAGGACCCGGCGCTTGCGGTGGCGGGGTGGGGTGGGACGCGGGGGCGGGGCGCCCATGTCGACGGCCATCTCCGACGTCGTCCCGCCGCCGGGGCCGCCGTGGGGGCCGCCGTGGGGGCCGTCCTCGGACCAGGACATCAGGCGAGGACCTTGAGGCGGAAGGGGGCCCGGCGCACGTGGATCTTCTCCGCCGGGGGCAGCGTCTCGCCGTCCACGTGGTGGGAGATGGGCTCATCGGCCGACACCACGAACTCCTCGACGTTGCTGAGCGACAGCGCGCTCGGGCCGAACCGCCCGGTGACTGCCCCGAAGGCATAGCGAGGCAGGTGGAGATAGTTCAACCGGCGGAGGAGGAAGAGCCCGAGCCCGGTCCCGCCCCGCCGCCCCGGCGTGAGGCGGACTGGCCGCCCGGCGAGGTAGGCGTAGGTGTTGCCCACCAGCCCCACTGCCAGCACTGCCGGGTGCACCCCGAAGGGGCCCTCGCAGGTGAGGAAGGGGCGGCGGGTGGCGTAGGAGCTGGCGAAGGTGGCCAGGGCCGCGGCGTAGAAGTAGGGCTCGCCCAGGCGCTGCTTGGCCACCTTGTGGAGGTCCACCCGGGCGGCGGCCTCGGCGTCGAAGCCGCAGCCGACCGCGAAGGTGAAGTAGCGGTCGTTCGCCATACCCAACGGGAGCCGGCGAGGGTGCAGGTCGCCTGCCCGCTGCAGGATGGCGTCGGCGGCGTCGGCCGGGTTGGTGGGGATCCCCAGGTTGCGGGCAAACACGTTCATGGTGCCGCCCGGAATGACCCCGAGGGTCGCGTCGCTGCCGGCCATCCCGTTGACCACGTCGTTCACCAGTCCGTCCCCTCCGAAGGCGATCAGCAGCTCGGCCCCCTCGTCCACCGCCTGCCGGGCGATGGCCGCACCCGCATCCCGGGCTTGGGTCTGCGTCACGGTCAGGTCGAAGCGGGCTTCGAGCGCGGTGGTCATGAGATGCTGCAAGGCCGGGGTCACCCCGCGGGCCCTCGGATTCATGATCAGATGCGCCCGGGACCGGGAGTTGTGCCCCTGCCCCGGCGGGGGCGTGTGCTGCCCGGGCATGGGCGGCAGGCTACCATCGGCCGCTCCTCGGGCCGGTTCTTTCATCGACGTTCCGGGAGGTTTCGGCATGGTGATTCCGTGGTGATTGACTACGGCGGCGGCGTACGGGCAATCGACTCCCACATGCACGGCCGCGCCGGCGTCACCGCCGTGTACTGTTTTCCCGCTCCAGCGCCCGCCATCATCGATACGGCGCCTGCGACTTCGCTGGAGGCCATCCTGACGGGGCTTGAGGAACTCGGTATCGATGACCTCGCCTGGATCATCCTCACCCACATCCACCTCGATCACGCCGGGGCGGCGGGCCATCTCGCCGAGCGGTTCCCCCGGGCCCGGGTGGTCGTGCGGGAGGAGGGGGCGCCGCATCTCATCGATCCTTCCCGGCTGTGGGCATCGGCCAGCCGCCTGTATGACGACATGGAGGGGATGTGGGGTTCCATGCGCCCGGTGCCCGCCGACCGGCTGGATGTCGTCGGCGCCGACGGCGTGGTGGCCGACCTGGGGGACGGCCGGGTGCTCTCGGCGGTGTACACCCCCGGTCATGCCGCCCACCACATGGCCCTGGTCGAGGCGGCGTCGGGCGACGTGTTCGCCGGCGACGCGCTCGGCGTCTTCCTGGCCGAGATGGGGGCCGTCCACCCGGCGACGCCCCCGCCCGAGTTCAACCTCGAGGCGGCCGTGGATTCCATCGGGCGGCTCCAGGCCCTGGGGCCGTCCCGGCTGTTCCCCACCCACTTCGGACCCCTGCCCGCCGCCGGGGCGGGCCTGGCACCCTACCTGGCCGAGGGGGCATCGGCCCTGCGCCGGGTGGTGACCGTGGCCGAGGCGGTCGTGGCAAGTGGCGGTGGGGTGGCGCAGATTGCCGAAGCCCTCGAGGAGGAGGAGCTGCGCCTGGTGGGGCCGCTGGACGACGCCCTTTCCGACCGGTTGGCCCACGCCATCCCGCACTCGCTGAACGCGATGGGCGTGGCCCGTTACCTGTCGAAAGTCCGGGGGATGACCGTTCCCAAGTAGACGGGGTTGCCGCCGCCTTTTTGTGGCGCGGGGCGGGCGCGCAGAAGGCCGGTCCTCACGGGCCGGCCTTCTGCTTCTAGTGGGGCTCCGGCAGCGACCTACTCTCCCACCCCGTTACCAGGGCAGTACCATCGGCGGTGGAGGGCTTAACTTCCGGGTTCGGAATGGAGCCGGGTGTGACCCCTCCCCTATGGCCACCGGAACTTCTTTAGTTGTCAAAGGCCGCGTGGCATCGGCAGGCCTCGAAAACCCATAGCGAGCGCGAGCAAACGGTCAAGCCCTCGGACGATTAGTACGGGTCGGCTGAACACATTGCTGTGCTTACACCTCCCGCCTATCGACCCAGTCGTCTACTGGGGTCCTTACCGGGTGCTACCCGTGGGAGCCCTCATCTTGGAGTGGGCTTCGCACTTAGATGCTTTCAGCGCTTATCCCGTCCGAACGTGGCCAATGAGCAGTGCCCTTGGCAGGACAACTCACACACCAGAGGTTCGTCCGTCCCGGTCCTCTCGTACTAGGGACAGCACTCCTCAAGGCTCCTGCGCGCATGGAGGATAGGGACCGACACGATTGTTACCGACCGCTCGTTCTTCAGCGGTGGGCCCGGTCATTTCTGCCGGGCTCTACATGTCGCCATGCAGGTCGGACCATATCTTCACCGGCCGTTAACCGCCCGGTGTTCGGCGTATGGTCTCTGAGGATTCTGGATGCTGTTTGTGGATCCTCCGGTAGCGCCCTCCCCCATTCATGGTGAGCGCCTGGCTCATCAATGAGGAGAAGCCGGAGTCCGTCAGGTGTTCTCCCCGAGCCATCGCTCTGACGATGGCAGCGAAGGTCACGAACTCCTGATTGTTGCTGCTAAGTAGCGGCTGCGACTCGAAGTATGGGATGACGCTTTCTAGTAATTGGTTTCGGTTTCGAATAACCAAGACCAATGTCCTGTCCCGGGAGCCACGGTGGTTCTCTCGAACCCGACCGCATGCGAGTGTCGTTGGATGAGGTCCAAGACCTCACGACGCTCGGCATTCTGGCTCACATGAAACTCAGGAACGAGCTGCCAGCCCGTCCGCGTGAAGCGGTTGTGCTGAACAGCAACGTGAAAGCTCCCTTCTCCGTCGACGTACCCCGCTATGTAGGCATCCAGTCTTTCCTGCTGATTGTCCGCACCACTTGGGTTGTCACTGCCCGATCTCATCTCGCCCCCATGCTACGGAGGGGGTATGACAAAAAACGAGCGAGTACCAGTGGATGCTCGGAGATTCCAGCATTTAGCCGAATTTATAGACAGCGCGGTTGTTTCACTGTCTCGCGACGTTCTAAACCCAGCTCGCGTACCGCTTTAATAGGCGAACAGCCTAACCCTTGGGACCTGCTCCAGCCCCAGGATGCGACGAGCCGACATCGAGGTGCCAAACCGGTCCGTCGATATGGACTCTTGGGACCGATCAGCCTGTTATCCCCGGGGTACCTTTTATCCGTTGAGCGACGGCCCATCCACATGGGACCGCCGGATCACTAGGCCCTGCTTTCGCACCTGCTCGACTTGTAGGTCTCGCAGTCAAGCTCCCTTGTGCCCTTGCACTCGACAGCCGATTGCCAACCGGCTTGAGGGAACCTTTGGGCGCCTCCGTTACAGTTTAGGAGGCGACCGCCCCAGTCAAACTACCCACCTGGCACTGTCTCTCACCCGGATCACGGGTGTGGGTTAGGGACCCAACACATGCAGAGCGGTATTTCAAGGTTGGCTCCACCAGAACCAGAGTCCCAGCTTCAAAGCCTCCCGCCTATCCTACGCAACACATGTCAAGTCCCAATACCAAGCTGTAGTAAAGGTCCACGGGGTCTTTCCGTCCTTCCACGCGTAACGAGCATCTTTACTCGTAGTGCAATTTCGCCGAGTCCCCAGTTGAGACAGTGCCCAAGTCGTTACGCCATTCGTGCAGGTCGGAACTTACCCGACAAGGAATTTCGCTACCTTAGGACCGTTATAGTTACGGCCGCCGTTTACCGGCGCTTCAGTTCAGAGCTTCGCCTTTCGGCTGACCCCTCCCCTTAACGTTCCGGCACCGGGCAGGCGTCAGTGCATATACATGGTCTTACGACTTCGCATGCACCTGTGTTTTTAGTAAACAGTCGCTTGGGCCTTTTCTCTGCGACCCCCGAAAGCTCTGGCCGCGAAGGCCGTCACCATCAGGGGTGCCCCTTCTCCCGAAGTTACGGGGCCAACTTGCCTAGTTCCTTAACCAGGGTTCTCTCGATCGCCTTAGTATTCTCTACTTACCCACCTGTGTCGGTTTGGGGTACGGGCAGCGCTTCAGCTCGCTAGAGGCTTTTCTAGGCAGCATAGGATTAGCCACTTCACCTTATTCGGTTCGGCATCGTGCCTCAGGATATGGTCCCCTGGATTTGCCTGGGGGGCCTCCCTACACACTTACCCCGGCTCGACCATCGACCGGGCTGGCCTACCTTCCTGCGTCACCCCTTCGCTGCCCTAATGCCAGCCGGGTCGTTCAGCCCCGTAGGGCCTCCCTTAGCGACTGGGGTCGGGCTGGGCGCGGAAGCACTGGTACGGGAATATCAACCCGTTGTCCATCGACTACGTCTCTCGACCTCGCCTTAGGTCCCGACTTACCCTGGGCGGATTAGCCTTGCCCAGGAAACCTTGGGTTTTCGGCGGACGGGTTTCTCACCCGTCTCTCGCTACTCATGCCGGCATTCTCACTCGTGTGGCGTCCACGGCTCGCTTCCGCGGCCGCTTCTCCCGCCACACGACGCTCCCCTACCCATCCCCCTTACGGGAAATGCCGCAGCTTCGGTACAACGCTTAGCCCCGCTACATTGTCGGCGCCGAATTACTTGACCAGTGAGCTATTACGCACTCTTTAAAGGGTGGCTGCTTCTAAGCCAACCTCCTGGTTGTCTCTGCGACTCGACATCCTTTCCCACTTAGCGCTGTTTAGGGACCTTAGCTGGCGGTCTGGGTTGTTTCCCTCTCGACTACGGAGCTTAGCCCCCGCAGTCTCACTCCCACGCTCTCAAGCAATGGCATTCGGAGTTTGGCTGAGTTCGGTAAGCTTGTCGGCCCCCTAGCCCATCCAGTGCTCTACCACCAAAGCTAAACACGTGAGGCTGCACCAAAATGCATTTCGGGGAGAACCAGATATCACCGAGTTTGATTGGCCTTTCACCCCTATCCACAGGTCATCCGCCCGGTTTTCAACCCGAGTCGGTTCGGCCCTCCACGAGGTCTTACCCTCGCTTCAGCCTGCCCATGGGTAGATCACTCGGCTTCGGGTCTAGACCCTGTGACTAAACGCCCAGTTAGGACTCGCTTTCGCTACGGCTCCGGATTGATCCTTAACCTTGCCACAGAGCGCTAACTCGCCGGCTCATTCTTCAAAAGGCACGCTGTCAGGCCGTGCTGGTTACCCAGCACGGGACCCTCCAACGGCTTGTAGGCACTCGGTTTCAGGTACTATTTCACTCCCCTCCCGGGGTACTTTTCACCATTCCCTCACGGTACTCGTCCGCTATCGGTCACCAGGAAGTATTTAGGCTTACCAGGTGGTCCTGGCAGATTCACCGCAGATTACAGGAGTCCGCGGCTACTCGGGAAACGCAACAAACAGGTCAGCAGTTTTCACCTACCGGACTATCACCGCCTACGGTGCCGCTTTCCAACGGTCTTCGGCTAACCACTAACTTTCTCACTGCTCCGCCGGCGGTCAGACCAACACGCACGCTCCCACAACCCCGCACACGCAACCCCTGACCGGTATCACACATGCACGGTTTAGCCTCATCCGCTTTCGCTCGCCACTACTCACGGAATCACAATTGTTTTCTCTTCCAACGGGTACTGAGATGTTTCACTTCCCCGCGTTCCCCCCTCACGCCCTATATATTCAGGCGGAGGTGACACCACATGACTGGTGCCGGGTTCCCCCATTCGGACACCCTGGGATCACAGCTAGGTTGACAGCTCCCCCAGGCCTATCGCGGCCTCCCACGTCCTTCATCGGCTCCTGGTGCCAAGGCATCCACCGTCTGCCCTCAGCAACTTGACCACAAAGATGCTCGCGTCCACTGTGTAATTCTCAAACAACGCGCAACCCCCGACACCCACACCCACCACCAAGCACCCACCCCGCACCAGGCCACCCTTGACGGGAACCCTCACAGGCTGAGCTGGTATGACGGGCAGCACGGGACTGCCACACACCGAAACCCCAAACCCCAAACACAGGCTTGTTGTCTCAGGACCCAACAGGATGCTTACGTCCACCCCAACCCCCACCCCCCGGCCACCGTTCCACACCCACCAAAAAAAGGGGGGCAGTACTAGACAGACAAGGATGAGCAAAAAAAGGTCAGGGAACTAGCCAGTGTCTCCGCCACCTGAGCACCCCACCATCACACTCGGATGAGAAGGGCTACCCGAAACGGGTCGCTCCTTAGAAAGGAGGTGATCCAGCCGCACCTTCCGGTACGGCTACCTTGTTACGACTTCGTCCCAATCGCCAGCCCCACCTTCGACCACTCCCTCCCCTCACGGGGTTAGGCCATGGGCTTCGGGTGTTGCCGACTTTCGTGACGTGACGGGCGGTGTGTACAAGGCCCGGGAACGTATTCACCGCAGCGTTGCTGATCTGCGATTACTAGCGACTCCGACTTCACGGGGTCGAGTTGCAGACCCCGATCCGAACTGAGACCGGCTTTTT
>DASTWV010000018.1 GCA_035765775.1 Actinomycetota bacterium
GCTCGCTCAGGCGCGTCTTGCACGGGACCGGGCGCAGAAACATCCTCCGGCGGGATGTCCTTGTGGCGGCCTAGGAGCCTCCGGATGTGACCCATCGAGGGGTGAAGCCCGCTCCATGGGGCGTGATTCTGCGACGGCCTGACAGCACCCCTAAACACTCACAGAAAGCCCACAGGCCCGGAGCCGACCTGATTCGAAGCCGGCCCCGGCAGCTAGCCTTCCTCAGCCGCCTCGTCGCACGCCCGGGCACGCATCGCCCGCTGCACCCCGTCCTTGCCCTCCGCCAGTAGCCGGCGCACCGGCGGGGCCGGGTCCGCAGCGGCGAGGTGGGCATCGGTCATCGCCACCGTCTCGTCCTCCACCAGCGCGTGCGGGTACATGCCGCTGGTGAAGCCAAGGGCCACCTCCATGTTCCGCTGGGCAAAGAACTCGGGCACCTGCTCGAAGTAGCGGGCCCGGTAGGGGCGCAGCAGGTCCGCCTGGTCGGGCTGCTGGAAGCCGCCGATGGTGGCCCGCATGGTGGCGAAGGACGTCGCCGGGTCCAGGATGCGGCCCCACGCCTCCTCCTTCGCCGCCGCCGAGGGCCGGGAAGCCCGCGCCGCGGCGGCATGCCGGGCACCGGCGTCGGTCGGGTCCCGGGCAGCCTCCGCCTCGATCAACGCCGCGGCCGAGGCGGAGCCTCCGGACGAGCCCCCCGCCGCCAGGCACCGCACGATCGCCCAGCGCAGCTCGGTGTCCACCACCAACCCTTCCAGCCCGCCGGTGCCGTCCAGCAATCCCGCCGCCACCGACAGGTGGTCCGCCGACCGGGCGTGGGCGAGGTACGCCTTCACCCACACCAGCTGGCGGTCGCTGCCCGGCTCGGCCGCCGCCGCCCGCGCCCACGCCCCGGCGGCCAGCGAGGCCACCGCTGCCTCCCGTCGGGCGGGGGCGCTGTACACGTGGGCGGCCGAACCCGCCTGCGCCAGCAGGGTCTCGGACACGGCGATGCCCTCCTCGCCATCGATGTTGGCCAGCACCAGGGCGAGGTAGTCCCGGGTGGGCAGCTCGCCGTCGCGCACCATGTCCCAGGCCGCCGCCCAGCACAGCGCCCGGGCCAGGGGATCGGCCAGGTCGCGCAGGCGCCGCCGGAGCGTGGCGAACGTGGCGGGGTCAAGGCGGATCTTGGCGTAGGTCAGGTCGTCGTCGTTCAGCAGCAGCACGGCTGGGACGGCCTCCCCGGCGAGGTCGGGCACCGGGGTGCGGGGCCCGCCCACATCGAGCTCGGCCCGGCGCCGGCGGACCAGGGCACCGCCCTCGTCGTCGTAGAGCCCGACCGCCAGCCGGTGGTCGCGCAACGTCGGGTACGCCGCCGGCGCCTCCTGCAGCACGGCGAAGCCCGAAAAACGACCGTCGGCGACGTCGGGCGCTCCCCGCAGCGTGTTGACGCTCGCGGTCTGCAGCCACTGCTGCGACCATGCCGCCAGGTCCCGCCCCGAGGTCTCCTCCAGCGCCCCGAGGAAGTCGGCCAGGGTGGTGTTGCCGTAGGCGTGGCGGCGGAAGTAGTGGCGCACTCCGGCGAAGAACGGGTCCTCGCCCACCCAGGCCACCAGCTGGCGCAGCACCGACGCCCCCTTGGCGTACGTGATGCCGTCGAAGTTCACCTTCACTGAATCGATGTCGGGCATGTCGGCGGCGATCGGGTGGGTGGACGGCAGCTGGTCCTGGCGGTAGGCCCACGTCTTCCACCCGGCTGAGAAGGTTGTCCAGGCCCCGGTGAACCGGGTGGCGTGCACCAGGGCGTGGTTGGACATGAAGGTGGCGAAGCTCTCGTTGAGCCACAGGTCATCCCACCACTGCATGGTCACTAGGTCGCCGAACCACATGTGGGCCATCTCGTGCAGGATCGTCTCGGCCCGGTTCTCCCGGCTGCCCTCGGTCACCCGGGAGCGGAAGACCGCCCGTTCGGAGAACGTGATGATGCCGGCGTTCTCCATGGCCCCGGCGTTGAACTCGGGCACGAAGGCCTGGTCGTACTTGTGGAAGGGGTACGGGTAGGCGAAGGTCTCGTCGTAGAAGTCGAGACCCGCCTTGGTGATGTCGAAGATCTCCTCGGGGTCGAGGTACTCGGCGAGTGAGCGCCGGCACAGGATGGCCAGGGCGATGTGCGCGTGGCGGTCCTCGACCACGTGGTAGTCGCCGGCAACCACGGCCATGATGTAGGTCGACAGCGGCTCGGTCGGCTCGAAGATCCACCGGCCGCCTGCCCCCGGGTCGGGGCGCTCCAGGGCGGGGGCGTTCGCCGAGACGTGCCATCCCGCCGGTGCCTGCACCGAGATCTCGAGGCTGGCCTTCAGGTCCGGCTGGTCGAAGCACGGGAAGACGCGGTGGATGTCGTAGGGCTCGGAATCGGTGTAGCAGTACACAGCCCCGTCCACCGGGTCCACGAAGCGGTGCATGCCCACCCCGCTGCGCTCGAAGGCCGAGGTGCCCACCACCCGCAGCGTGTTGAGCGAGTTCAACCCGTCCAGGTGGATGCGCCCGCCATCGAAGGCCTCCACCGGCACGCTGACGCCGTTCAGTTCCAGGAGCGACACCGAGGGGGCGAGGTACTCCAAGAACGTGCTGGCTCCCGGGGTGGCGCAGCTGAAGCGGATCTCGGCCTCGCACCCGTAGGTGGCTGCGCCCTCGCCGGCGCCCCCGGAGAGGTCGAGCGCCACCCGGTAGGAGATGCCGGACAGCATGCCGGCCCGCTCCCTCGCCTCCTGTCTCGTGAGGTTGTTGGCCGGCACCCGCCGACAGTACCAGAAGTACCCACGAGCACTGGGCAAAGCCGGAAAGAGGAAATAGGCACCATTCCACCTAGTGTTTGGCCGGCGCCGAACCGATACTACGAGGAGAGTTCATGTCCGCGGCGCGGGAGGCGACGATGGGAGCGGAGGGCGGTCCCAGTTTGGGAGCGAAGGAGCTGGACGACCTGCGGACTGCGGTCGCCGGGCTGGAGCACGACCTGGGCGTGGTGAAGGGGATCCTGTACCGCACCACACCGCCGGCGGCTGCCCCCGTGCCCCCGTTCCCGGCGCCACCGTTCGCTGGAGCACCGGTTCCTGCCCCCGTCGTGGGGCAGCAGCCGGGGTACCCCCCGCCCCAGCCTTACCCGGCGTACGTGTACGCCCCGTACCAGTACGCCCGGCCCAAAGGTCGGCCGGGCCAAACGGCGAAGCAGCGCCGAGCGGATCAACCCCCGGGTCAGGCCTACTGGCCTCCCCAGCCGGTAGCCCCGCCGCCCCAGGCCGAGCGGCCGCCACAGCTGCGGGTCCCCTTGAAGGGCGCCGAGGCCGAGGCGTCGTACGCCGGTACCTGGTCGGCCCGGATCGGGGTGCTCGCCGTCCTGCTGGGGGCGGCCTTCGCCTTCAAGTACGGCATCGACCGGGGCCTCATCGGCCCGGCTCTGCGCGTGGTGGTGGGGTTCCTCGCCGGGCTGGGCTTCGTCGCCTGGGGCTGGTGGGCTCGGCGCAAGACCTGGGAGCGCTTTGCCCAGGCGGTGACCGCCGGGGGCATCGCCATCTGCTACCTGTCGATCCTGGTGGCGGACCTCGCCTACCACCTGGTCAGCAGCCCCGTCGCCCTCGTGGTCCTGGTGGTGATCACCGCAGGGAACGCCGCGCTCGCCGCCCTCTACGACTCCCTGGCACTCGGGATCATGGCGACGGTCGGTGGGTTCCTGGACCCCCTCCTGGTGGCCACCCACCAGCCGGCGGCGGCGTCCCTGTACCCGTACGTCACTGTCCTCGACCTCGGCGTGCTCCTCTTTGCCCATCGCACCGGGTGGCGGGCCTTGCCCGTCATTGCCCGGGTGGGGACCTGGATCCTCTTCGGGGTCGGCATGGTCACCGCCAGTGTCGGGCTGGGCCTGGCGTACTGCGGCGCCTTCCTGGTGCTCTTCTCTGCAGTCCCGTTGGTGCGGGCGCTGCGTACGAAGGAGCCGGCCAGGACCGACTTCCTGGACGTGTACCTGCTGGCGGCTCACACGCTGGCCGCGTTCGCCCTGGGGCATGCCCTCCTGGTACAGACGCACCACACCGCCTGGGTCGGGGCCTTCACCTTCGGGCTGGCCGGGGTCCTGACCGCCCTGGGGCTGATCGCCACTGCGATCGCCCGCCGCGACGAGCTCCTGCAGTCTGCGCTGTACGGGCTCGGGGCCGCAGCGGCTGTCGTCGCCGTCCCCCTGCGCTTCCACGACTTCGCCCTGGGGCTTGCCTGGGGCATCGAGGGCCTGGTCTTCGCCGCCGGCGCCCTGCTCACCCGCACCCGGTACTGCGTCCGGGTGGGGACCCTGGTAACCGGCACCGGGGGCCTGGTGGTGTTCAGCTTCCTGTTCCAGGCTTACCGCCCGGCGCACCTGCTGGTTTCGCCGTCGTCCGCCTCGGTATTGGGCGTCGTGGCCGCACTGGCGGCTGAGGCCTGGCTCTCGGGGCGGGACGCCGCGGCCGGGGGACCGGACCGGCGCTTCTGGCATCCGTGGACCGCCCTGGCCGCCTGCGGCCTGACGATCCTCTGGATGACCGCCGAGGCCGTCGCCCACTACCACGATCCGCTCCCCACCGCCGCCGCCTGGCAGCCGATGCAGTTCACCATCTCGGCGATCTGGGGTCTCTCAGCTGCGGCGATGCTGGGGGCCGGGTTCAGTGCCCGCCTGCGCTGGGCCCGCCTCGGGGCACTGGCCCTGCTGGGTCTGACGGTGGCCAAGATGCTGGTGATGGACCTCTGGACGCTGAGCACCGGCCAGCGGGTGCTGGGGTTTATTGGGATGGGCGTGGTGCTGCTGGCCTGCTCGCTCAGCTACCACCGCTTCAAGGACCTGGTGCTGGGGACCGGGCGGGATCCTCAGGCGGTGGCGCCGGCTTCCTGATCGTAGGCGTGGTCCGGCCGGTAGGCGGAGGACAGCGGCCCGGGCTCCAGAGGCGCGGTCAGCGCTTCCCGGAGGTCGGAGAAGCTCTCCCGGGCCTCCTTCGCCTCCACCTGCCGCTTGGCCACCCGGCGCTCGAGGGCCCGGTGCCACCGGCTGCCCAGCATGCCGCCCACCAGGGCGCCCGCCAGGGCCAGCAGCACCCCGGTGCTGGCGGCCGCGGCCTGCGAGAAGAGGAAGTGGGTCTTGGGGTAGCCGGCGGGGAGCCGGAAGGCCAGGTCGAGGCCCGGCCCGGGTCGTAGGAGCGACGCCATGCCGGCACCGATGGCGGACAACACCCCGACCGCCAGCACCACCAGCAGGCCGTTCAGCCAGCCCCGCCCGCGGCCCATGCGCCCGGCGGTGTACCCGCCCCAGGCGAACGCCAGGAAGAGGCCGGCTCCGGTGCCGAGGGCGACCCAGAACCCGGTGCCGCGCACGCCGCCGATGGGCAGGATGCGCGGGTGGTAGCCGGCATAGGTGGCACTGGCCCGGGCGATGAGCGCGAACAGCACCACGGCAGCGCCTACCACCAGCGCTCCGGTGAGGATCGAACCCACGGAGATGCCGCCTCGGACCGGTCCGGCGACCTCGGCGGGCGTAACCGGGGCGGGGGATCCGGCCGCCGGAGCTGGAGCCAGGGGGGGCGGCGAGTAGGGGGCGACTTCGGGATCGCTAGCTGTCTTCATGAGGACCTCCTTGCGCCGCCACGGGTGGGGGCCGTGTGCGGTAGGGATGATCACGATACGACCGGCAAGCCCGCTCACAGCGGATTGTTCCCGAACTACCCGGCGCGCAAACTGGGGGGCGCGGCTGCCGGCGGCCCGCGCGCCCTGATCGATTCGGGGGGATTTGAATTCTGTGCACACTCAGGGGTCCTCTATGGCTCCCGGTGTACACAGAAATCCCTAAGCTGGCCGCATGCCGCCCGCCCGCCCCAAGACTGCGTCCCCGTGAAGCGCAGCCGCCTGCAGGTCAGGACCGGCAGCTCACCGTCCATCGCCGATCTCACCGACGACGTCGAGGCCTTCGTCCGGGGTGAGGGCGACGGCCTGGTCAGCATCTCGGTGCCCCACGCAACCGCCGGGCTGGTCGTCATGGAGCTGGGCTCGGGCAGCGAGGACGACCTGTGGGCCCGCCTGGATGCCCTGCTTCCCCGGGACAACAGCTACGTCCACCGTCACGGCTCGCCCGGCCACGGCGCCGACCACCTCCTCCCTGCCTTCCTGGCGCCGGCCCTCACCCTGCCGGTGTTCGACGGCCGGGTCTCTCTGGGCACCTGGCAGCGCATCGCCCTGGTGGACGGCAATGTCGATAATCCCCGCCGTGAGGTGATCCTCGCCTTCCTCAGCGACGGGGCCGGCGCACCGTGACACCCAGCCCCCCCAGCGGGACCGAGCTGGACGCCCTCCGGGACCTGGCGGTCGGCATCGCCCGGGCGGCCGGCCGGCTGCTGCGGGCCTCGGCCCCCACCGGCCAGTCGCTGAAGTCCTCGCCCACCGACGTGGTCACCGACGCCGACCGCGCCACCGAGCACCTCATCGTGAGCCGGTTGCTGGCCGCCCGACCGGACGACGCCATCCTGGCCGAGGAAGGTTCGCTGCACGAGGGCACCAGCGGGTGCCGCTGGGTGATCGACCCCCTCGACGGCACCGTCAACTTCGTGTACGGGATCCCGATGTGGTCGGTGTCGATCGGGCTGGACGGGGCTGAGCGCCTCGGCGTGGTGTACGACCCCAGCCGGGACGAGATGTTCACCGACGCCGGCCTCGACGGCGCCTCCCTGCACCCGAGCGCGGAGGAGGACCTGAGCCAAGCCCTCATCGCCACCGGTTTCTCCTACCGCACCCAGGTCCGGGAACGCCAGGGCGACACCTTCCGGCGGGTGATCCCCCGGGTGCGGGACGTGCGCCGGGGTGGCAGCCTCGCCCTCGATCTCGCCTGGGTGGCCGCCGGGCGGCTGGACGCCCTCTACGAGTCCGACATCAAGCCGTGGGACATCAGCGCCGGCATGGCGATGGTGGAGGCGGCGGGCGGGGCGGTGTGGAACGAGGGCGACCGCATCGTGGCCGCCGGCAACCCTGCGCTGCTGGAGCAGCTGGCCGAGGTGGTGCTTGGCGACTGAAGCGATTCCCCAGCCCAACACCGCCGGGGACCTGATCGCCGCCGCAGCCGACCGCATCGCTTCCTCGGACGCCATCGAGCTCTGGCGGCCGTACATGGCGAAGCTGGAGGCTGAGACCCTGTTGGCCGAGGCGCTCGGGCACGCCGCCGATGCCGCCGAAGTGGTGCCCGCCAAGGTCCGGGTGCGCTTTGACGCCTATATCGAGCGCCGGGTTGCCGGTGAGCCGGCGGCACTGATCGTCGGCCACACCACGTTCCGCGGCCTGCAGCTGCGCACCCGGCGGGGCGTCTTCGTGCCCCGCAGTTCCAGCGAGTCGATGGCCGCCATGGCCATTCAGCGCCTGCGGGCGCGCCGGGCGCCGGTGGCGGTGGATGTGGCCACGGGCAGCGGGCCGGTGGCGCTCTCGGTGGCCGCCGAGGTGCCGAAGGCCCGGGTGGTGGGCGTGGACATCTCGCCCGCCGCCCTGTCGTTGGCCCGGGACAACGCCAAGCGGCTCAGGATCACCAATGCCACCTTCGTGCGCAGCGACGTGCTGACGAACCTGCCCGGCGACCTCGCCGGGGGTGTGGACGTGTTGACCGTGCACCCGCCCTACGTCGCCCGCGAGCAACTGGCCGACCTCCCCGCCGAGATCCGGGAATTCGAGCCCGAGGAGTCCCTGACCGACCAGTCGGACGACGGCCTCGGCCTGGTGCGCCGGCTGGTGGAGCAGGCGCCGGACTGGCTGCGGCGGGGGGGCTGGGTGCTGGTGGAGGTGAGCCCGGACCTTTCCCGACGGGTGGGGGGCCTGCTGCGGCGCAACGCCTACCGGGACGTGAAGAGCCACCGGGACTCGCTGGGCGCCACCCGGGTGGTGGCCGGGCGGCGCTGAACGCCGGCTACGCCAACAGCCCGGCTACGCCAGCCAGACCGTCCGTTCCCGGGGGTCGGTCCGCTGCTTGGCGGGCGGGGCCTCCGCCGCCGGGTAGCCCAGGTAGATGAACCCGGCGATCTCCTCCGGCGCCTCCCCGTCCACCGCCAGGCCCAGGTGGCGGGCGACATCGGGGTCCAGGGCCGCCGGCCCGGTGCGCAAGAACGCCGCCAGCCCCCGGTCGTGGGCGGCCAGCAGGATGTTCTGCATGGCGGCGCCCACGGAGTAGCGGTCCTCCATCGCCACCGCCTTCGGGTGGTCCGACGGCGTGTACACCACCACGATGATCACCGGCGCCCGCAGGGGCCGGGCCTCCTCGGCGGCCACTTTCGAGTCCACCATCGGGTCTCCGCCCTGTTCCCGGCGCACCCGCTCGCCCATCACCGCGCCCATGGCCTCCCGAGCCACCCCCTGCACCACCACGAAGCGCCAGGGCTGGGTCATGTGGTGCGTGGGCGCCATCACGGCGGCGTCGAGGAGGGCCTCGACCTCGTTCCGGCTGGGGACCTGGTCGGTCAGGGCGGGCACGCTGCGGCGGGACTGGATGGCTTCGATAACGTCCATGCCCAGCACGATACCCGGGGTGGGCCCGACGTCCACCACTAGACTGCTGCGCAATGCCACCAAAGGACGAGCGCGGCGACCTGGTCGGCTACCTGCTGCCGAGGACCGTGGTCGGCCTCGCCCTGTGGCTGCTCATCTTTGCCCTGGGGGCAAGCATCTCGGGGGTGGTGTTCTTCGTGGCCTACGAGCGCCGGCTCGCCGACCTGCAGAACCAGGTCGCCAGCACCCGCAGCGAGCTGGAGCAGCGCCTGAACGACGCCGTGACCCAGCTGCAGAACGCCGACAAGGCCATCGAGAACGGTGTCAGCGGCACCGTGGGGGCCGGCCCGGTGGGCGCTGCCACGGCACTGCTCACCCAGGATGGGCCGTCGGTGGTGACGGTGCAGGGCAGCGATATGTACGGCAAC
>DASTWV010000019.1 GCA_035765775.1 Actinomycetota bacterium
TGTGGTGCTGGCGGACACCGACACCGTCACCGGCCGGAGGGGCCAGGACTCGGATTTCAGGCGGAGGTGGGGCTTCCTTGCGGCCACCCGTGGGGCGTTCTAAGTGGCCACCAGTGGGGACTTTGGCATGGCCACGTACACGCCGACGGGTGGGCAAGACGTTCCTCCTCTCGCACTTCGCAGCGTCGCGGAGGGCGCTCTTCTTTGCCGCCACCCAGCAGGCGGAGGCAATCGAACTGCGACGGCTCTACGAGGCGGTCGGCCGGGACCTGGGGAGCGATGCTACCGACGCAACTGGACGGGGCTTCACCAGCTGGGAGGCCGCGATGCGCTTTGCGATCGCGCAGGCCGGCCGGGAGGCGTTGTTGATGATCCTCGACGAGGTCCCCTATCTCGCCCGGCCGACGCCGGGCTTCGCCAGCATCCTCACAGTCGGTTTGGGACCGCGTGGCCCCAGGAACGCGTCTCATGCTGGTGATCACCGGCTCTGCGATCGGAGCCGTCCAGCAGATGCTTGGCGCGGGTGGGGCGCTACGGGGCCGACCGACGCTCAGCATGCGCCTCGATCCGGCGGGCCTGCTGGCCGCCCGGGCGTTCCTGCCCGACCTTGCACCCGAGGATCTGGTCGCGGCCTACGCCGCGTGCGGGGGGTACCCGCTCCACCTCAGGGCGTGGGACCAGCGCGCCTCAAGGGCGACGAACCTGATGCGCCTCGCCGGAAGCGCGGGCAGAATCCTTCTTGAGGACGCCCGGGCATCCTGTTCGAGGAACTGGGCGAGGCCGATGGATACCGGCGGGTGCTGGCAGCCATCGGCCGGGGCCGCACCCGGCTCGCCGACCTCCAGGCCGAGGCCGCCCAGCGGATCGAGCATCCCCTGCAGGTCCTGCAGCGTGCCGGATTTGTCAGGCTGAGCGTGCCAGTGGGGCTCCCCGGCCAGCCCGTCCCCTCTACGAACTGGGCGACATCTACTTGGCGTTTTGGTTCGGCGTCCTGTACTCGGATCTGGCTCTCATCGAGGGCGGCCAGGGCGCGGCGGTGTTGGCACGGCGCCGCCCGCAATGGGATCGCCATCTGGCATGGGTCTTCGAGGAGCAGGCACGGCGGCACGCGGTGCGGCTCGTGGCCGACGGCGTCCTTCCCGAGGACCTGGTTGTGGGAGCGACGCCACCGCCTGGCGCCTGCTTGAGCTGCTCTCCATGCACCTTGCGGTGTCGGGGCCGATGGTCGAGCAGTGGCTCGGGGTGTCGGGCCCGGCGGCCCGTATGGCGATCCGGGAACTGGCTGACCGGGGGATCCTGGTGCCGTTGTCCCTGCCTGCCTCCAAGCCAGGCCGCCCGCAGTGGTGGGTGGCCGGGGGCATTCTGGATGCCATGGGGTGGGCCGGGTAAGCCCTGGAGCAGCGGACCGGCTCGACTGTCCACATGGCTCAGCGAGGCGGTGTGCTGAGGGCTGCAAACGTGTGTTGACTCACGGTGGCACATGCGATTAACATTCTGCACGAGATGGCAGGTTGGGAAGAATCGGCGGACCGGCCGGTCATGGCACCTCCGGTGCTACGGCCTGGGGACGTATTCCCGCCCCGCCCTCCGGAGGCGGACCGCAGACGGGGGCCGGGGTGGCCGGTCTGGGTCGCAATCGTTGTGGTGCTGGCCCTCGGCGGGGGACTGGTCGGCTACCTCACGACCCGCAAATCGACGGCAACGCCGGCGGACCAAGTGGCCGCGGTGCGGAAGGCGTACTTGGCTTGGTGGGGGGCCCGCAAACAAGCCTATCTGCAACTCGACCCTCTGCCGATGCGTTCTCTTATGACTCCTATCGGATATGAGTCCGAGGTGAAAACGCTCGCGTCCCAGCAGCAAGAGAATCAGCCTATTGATATTGAAGTTCCAGTCCATAGGCTGCAGATCATGGTTTATCGGGGTGGCCAATACGCCTCCGTTGATGATGTCTGGCAGAGTAAATCCGTCAGTCTAGACCCAAATACACAGCAGCCAACGTCCCAACCCACGAATGACTTTGTCGAAGACAGCACGACGTTAAAATCGCTCGCTGGGATGTGGCTAGTTGACGGAACGGGCACGTTCGGTGCCTCAACTCAGACAGTTTCAGGCACGGCCATTTCTTATGCAACCATACCGGCTGGTCAGCCGAGCTCCGACGTGCGAAGGGAACTCCAGTCCGCCTTCAGGAATTTTGAGGAAGTAAGAGACTCTGCCTACAAGAAGCTCGATCCTGCCCTGCTGACCGAAGTCGAGGCGCAGCCTCAGCTTGGAGCCGACGAGGCCAAGCTGACAACCCAGAAATCCCAGGGGGCAACAATACGTTATGACGACCAAGACAACTACCGTATTGGCTTGGAGAGTTCCGGAGTCGCTTGGGTGTATGACACTGCTCTAGACCAAAGCGCAACTGTTAGCCAAGACACGGGTAAGCCGCTCCAACCTGTACAGCCAAGAGTGCTTCGGCTACGTTTTCGATTCTCTAGAGGGGCAAACGGGTGGTTGGTGGACGGCATCGGCGGAAACTAGTTCTTCTGTTCGCGGCGCTGGTTGTCCTGACGGGACGGATGCCCGCGAGCTGGGCAGATGGCCCTCCCGCGCCTGAGCCAACTGCAACAGCAGCATGCTCTGGCGTGGGGACAACGGATCCTTGGTCAGGAGAATATTGTCTTGGAAATGATACGGTTCATCAGGCGCACGTCAAATTGGATGTGGGAACGACCGGAAACCCGTCCGACCCGCCCACCCCCGCCCCCAACCCACGACCCGCCAAGGTGCAGTCGGTGAAGGTCAATCCCAGCCCCAGACCCTCGCCCCCGCCCTGCACCTCCACGCCCATGCCCGCCGATGTCCAGGCTGAGTGGACCCAGCTCTCTACCGGGCCCAACCCGCAGACCGCCATCGCCACCTGGTGGGCGCAGGCCCGGTCCGCCCTCTTCTCGCCCGGCCTCCTCTCGGTGGCCCTCGCCAACGCCGCCCGTCAGCTACCGGCAGTCCCCCCGCCTCCCTCCACGCCGCCTGCGCCCGGCGCCACCGGCAGTTTCGTGGTGTGCGCCGGCGTGGTCCACGTCTACTGGTACGTCCCCCGCGCCCCGCGCGCCCCGGGAGCCAACCCGGCGCTTGTGGTCGCCGTATCCGTGAGCGACACCGTGACGCTGCCCGCCCTCAGCCTCGGGGCGGCGCCGCCCGCCAGCGCCGGGATCGCCAACTTCCCGAGCGAGTTCAGCATCACCGGCTACGCCGGCACGCCCATCGACACCTCCACAACCCGGAACGGGCTCAGCGTGCACCTCATCTCCACGCCGGTGTCGTACGTCTGGGATTTCGGCGACGGCACCGGGACCACCACAAGCTCACTCGGGGTCGGCGCCAACCCGCCGGTGACCCATGCCTTTGCGCAAAGCTCGGCGAAGAACGAGCGAGCCGTAGCCGGCAAATATCAGGTGAAGGTCACCATCGTCTTCGACACCAAGTTCGAGGCGGTCGGACCCGGCACCACCCCAGGCCTCCAGGACTTCTCCGACTATGGCCTGGCGCCACTGGTGGACGCCGCAACCCTGCCCTACGAAGTGGACCAGCTCTACGGGGTGCTTGTCCCATCGAGCCCCGGTCGGTAGCCAATGCTCATGCAGCGCGCCTGCGAACCCCTGGGCGCAGTCCGTCATGGAAGTCGGGGCGGCGGCTGAAAGCGTTCCCCTCTCCGCCTTCCTCGAGGTGGAGGGGCAGCGAAGGTTTGACCACCACGTGAGCGTGACCTCGGGCGACCCCGCCCGGCTGGCTGGCTTCGCCACCGAGGCCGGGCCGGCCACCGAGTCCCTCGCCGAGGCCGCCCAGGCCGCCATCAACCTGTGGTCTCGGGTGGCGGCGGGCAGCGCCGTGGAGGTCCCCAACCTGGGCAGCCTGCGGGCGATGGAGGCCTTCTTCGTCGAGCTGCGGGCCACCGAGGCCTTCGCCGCCGATGTCGCCCGGGCCCTGGCACAGGCCGATGCATGGGAAGGCGGCGTGGCGACGATCTCCGATGCCGCCCTCAGCACCTTCCTGGCCCGGGACGGGCGGCTGGCCGATCCCGACGGGGGGTTCTCCATCCCGGCGTCGGCCCTGCTGGGCGACGTTCCGCTCAGCGGGTTCAGCGACGACCCGGTGTGCACCGCCACCGGCAACTTCGTCCACCACGAGGTCGACCTGGCCTTCCCCGCCCGCTCGGCGGTCCTCGATGTGAAACGGGTCTACAACGCCCTGGCCTCCGGTAGGCCGGGGGCGTTCGGGGCCGGGTGGTCGAGCCTGCTCGACTGCGTGCTGCTGCTGGGCCACTCCCCGTCGGTGGTGCTGGCGGACGGGGCCGGGATCGGCTTCACCGCCGGTCCGGACGGGTCGTGGACAGGCGTTGGGCGGCCGGTGCTGCGGCTGGCCCCCGAGGACGAGGGCTGGCTGGTCTCGGAGCGGGGCCGGCCCCGGCTTGCCTTCTCCGCCACCGGCGCCCTGACCGCCATGGTGCAGGGGGTACGGCGTGTGGTTGTCGAGCGCTGGCAGTCGGGGGAGGTCCAGCGCCTGGTGGAGGTGGTGTCCGGGCGGTGGCTGGAGGTGTCCTGGGATGCCGGCCGGGTGGCGGCGGTGCGCTCCTCCGACGGGCGGGGGGCGACCTACACCTACCGGGGTGGCCACCTGGTGGCGGTCACACGGCCCTCGGGCGGGGTCTCCTACGGCATCGCCGGCGGCCGGGTGACCTCGGTGACCGACGCCGACGGGGTGGTGGTGGTGGCCAACACCTACGACCACCAGGGCCGGGTGGCCACCCAGGTGAGCCCCTTCGGGCGGCGAAGCTCCTACCACTACGGCCCGCACCGGGTGACCGTGGTCACCGGCGACGACGGCATCCGCAACGCCTTCGTGCACGACCAGCGGGCCAACCTGACCGCCCTGGTGGGCGCCGACGGGCGGGCGATGCGTCTGGCCTACGACGCCTCCGGCCATCTGGCGGGGTGGACCGACCGGCGGGGGGAGTCGTGGAGCCTGGAGTGGTCGGGGGACCACCCCGTGGCCCGGTACGGCCCCCTCGGCCTCGAGGAGGCCTTCGCCTGGGACGCCGCCGGGCGGATCACCGAGCGCCGGGCACCCTGGGGCGCCACCACGTACGAGTACCGGGACGGCCTTGCCACGCCGTGGCGGGTCGTGGGGCCGGGCGGGGCGGTGTCGGTGATCGCCGTGGGCGCCGACGACCAGCCGGCCGGGATCGTCGACGCCGACGGGGTGTCCTGCACGCTGTCCTGGGACGGCGACGGGCAGCTGGTCTCGCTCACCGACGGGGAGGCCAACACCACGGCGCTCCGCTACGACCCGGGCGGGGCGCTGGCGGCGCTCCGGCTGGCGTCGTCGATCACGCTGTCCTACGACAACGACGCCGCCGGCCGGGTGGTCGCTGCCCGCACTCCGAAGGCCCGCTTCGAGTTCTCCTGGTCGGCGGCGGGGCGGGCAGTGGGCGGGGTGGATCCCGCCGAGGGGGCCTGGCGGGCGGCCTTCGGCCCGCACGGGGCGCTGGCCTCGATGACCGACGCCTCCGGGGCGGTGACCACACTGGCCTACGACCCCTCGGGCAACGTGGTCTCGGTCGTGGGGCCGGACGGGCGGCGCTTCGCCCAGGGCTTCGACGGCTTCGGGTCCGTGGTGTCGGCGACCGATCCCGGCGGGGCCACCTGGGCCTACGAGCGCGATGCCGAGGGTGCCCTGGTGGGTGTGGTCCCTCCCGTGGGCGGATCCCAGCGGCGGGTGCTCGACGCCCTGGGGCGCACGGTCCAGGAGGTCGACGGCGCCGGCGGGGTCTGGCGGCACACCTACGGGGCCGACGGGCGTCTGGCGTCGGTGGTCGACCCCGCCGGCGAGGAGACCGCCTACGCCTACAACGCCGCCGGGCGGGTGGCCTCGGTGTCGGTGGGGGGCCGGGAGCTGGCGTCGTACGCCTGGAGCCCTGCCGGGCGGTTGTCGTCGGTCACCCGGGAGGGCGTGGCGGCCACCTACCGCTACGACCGGGCCGGAAGGCTGGCGGGGGTTACTGACAACAGCGGCTCGGTGTCCCTGGTGCGCGACGTCGACGGCCGGGTGGTGCGGGCAACCGACGGCCGGGGCCGGGCGGTGCTGGTCAACCGGGACGGGGCCGGGAGGGCGGTGTCGGTCACCGACCGGCGGGGGGTGGTGGTCCACCTGGAGCGCGACGGGGCCGGGCGGGCCACGGCGGCGGCGACCGGCCCTGCGGCATCGGGGTTCTCCTGGGACGAGCGGGGCCTGCTGGCCTCGGCGGCCGATCCCCTCGGGGCGGCGACGTCATTCGCCTACGACGCCGCCGGGCGGCTGTCGTCGGTCACCGACGGGCTGGGCGGGCTCTCCAGCTTCGCCTACGACGCCGCCGGGCGGCTGTCGTCGGTCACCGATGTGCTCGGGGCGACGACCTCCCTGGTGCGCGACGCCGCCGGGGCGCTGGAGGCGGTGCGCTTCGCCGACGGCGCCGGCCGGAAGCTCTGGCGGGACGGGGCGGGCCGGGTGACGGGCTACTCGCCCCTCGGTGCGGGCAAGCCCTCTGTTGTCATCCAGCGAGATGCCGCCGGCCAACGGGTGGACACGCCGAGGTCCAGGCCTGGCCTGCATCAGCGGTCCAGGGACCCTGCCCCCGATCTGCCGGTCGATGCAGCCGGGCGGGTGACGGCCAGCCTGGCCGGGGCTCTCTACCGCCACGACCGGGCGGGCCAGCTGGTGGAGTGGGTGCCGCCGGGCGGGGCAGCCGTGAGCTTTGCCTACGACCAGGGCGGGCGGCTGGTGTCCGAGTCGGCTCCGGGGGGCGGGAGGATCACCTACCGCCACAACGCCCTCGGACAGCTGCTCAGCCGCCGGGGGCCGGGCGGGGAGCTCACCACCTTCGCCTACGACGCCGCCGGGCGCCGGGTCCGGGAGGAGTCCGGGGAGGAGCGAGTGGGCTACGCCTGGGACGCCGCCGGGCGGCTGTCGTCGGTCAGCAGGAACGGCGAGCGGGTGGAGATTGCCTTCGACAACCTGGGCCTGCCGGTGTCGGTCGGTGGTGTTTCCGTGGGTTGGGAGACCGAGGGCGGTTGGCCCCGGGTGGCGACCATCGGGGGGAGGGCGGTCGACCGGGACGCCGGTGCCGGCGAGGCGACCGATCCCTGGGGCGCCTCTGGGGTGGGTGGGGTCCACGTCGGCTACCGGGGAGAGCTCAGCACCGGCGGGCTGGTGTGGCTGGGTGCCCGGGTCTACGACCCCGCCACCCGCTCGTTCCTGGCCCCCGACCCGCTGGCGAACCCGCCGGGGGCGCCGTGCGGGGCCAACCCCTACCACTACGCCTGGAACGACCCGGTGAGCCTCCTGGACCCCTCGGGGCTCCGGCCCCTCACCCAGGCCGAGTTCGAGGCCGCCAAGCACGCCGAAGAGCTGGGCAACATCGTCAAGTCCTGGGAGTCGATCAAGAAGGACCCCTGGGGGGACCTGGCGCTC
Source organism: Actinomycetota bacterium (assembly GCA_035765775.1). Lineage (NCBI taxonomy): Bacteria > Bacillati > Actinomycetota > Actinomycetota bacterium. Next base: position 7,495 of record DASTWV010000019.1, read on the forward strand.
GGGCTCAGCATCGTGGCCGGGGTGGGGCTGTGCTTCGTGCCCGGTGGCCAGGCCCTCGGGGCGGCGGTCCTGATCGGGGTGGGCACCTCGGCGGCGGCGGGCTTGGCGACCGGGACCTTCAACCCCCGGGTGGTGGCGGCCACCGGGGTCCTCTCCGGGCTGACGGCCGGGCTGGGCGAGGCGCTGGACGGTGCCAGCGTTGCCACCCAGACCGCTGTGCGTATGGGGGCCAACGCCGCCGGCAACGTGGCCACCCGGGCGGTGAGCGGGGCGCCGATCAGCCTGAAGTCCCTGGCGTTGGGGCTGGGCCTGGACGCCGTGGGGGGCGTGGCGGGGGAGGTTCAGGGGGCGACGAGTGTCAATCTGGCGGTGGGCGATGAGAGTGAGTACGTCAACCTAGCGAGTAAGGCCCAGACTGAGCACATTATCAAAGGTCACATGCCGCCTGGAGAACCAGGCAACACACTCTTTCCCAATGAGTGGTCTTCGGGGCAGATACTGCATAACACTTCCGACATAGCGACCGATCCAAGCCTCTCATGGCAACAAGAAACCGGTCGTCCCGGGGCGGAGTCTACGCGCTCGGGCACCCCGGTCCGCTTCTCGGTCGAAGGGGTGCGGGATGGGGTTAAGATGCGGGTCATCGTGGAGCCCAGAGGCGAAGGCATCATTACGTCGTATCCGAAACCATGAAAAACGAATCCTCACCGGCCGACACGCTGGTTCATCGTTTTCACTCGATCATTGATTCAATCACTGGCTTACCCGAAGCTGACATCGCCAACACTGAGGATCACGTCCAGGCGGGCGAGTGGGTGCTGGCTCTCGAGAACCTAACAACCCAGCTCTACGAATATGACGTCGCCTTGCCACCAAACATCTTGGACTCGATTGCAACGCTCGGGCGAGACATTGGCATGGACCGACATTACTGCACCCAGCTTCGCTCTATTGGGGCCCAAGGCCCATGAATTTTGGGTCCTTGGACTATCGTGCGGTTGCCATACTATGAGTAATTCAGACTCATTAATGTTGAGATATTGCAAGGGAGATAGGCTCTCGAAACATTCGTTCTCAACTATGGCGCCACACGTGAGCTAGCCATGCGACGAAAGGCAGTTCGGGCCAGCCCCAGGTCGGAGAGCTTGTAACGGAAGCCGCCGCCCACGGCGCCCGACATTGGGGCCGGGTCTGGCGCAATGCTGGGCAAAGGGACAACATCAGGGAACCGTGCATCCGGCGTCCTCGCCGGGAGCGCACCAGACCGGCAGGGGGGCCAGGCGGCGATGAATGAGTCCGACGACGCAGCAGGATCGGTGCCGGTGCGCGAAACGCCCGGCGGCTTGGCCGAGTACCGGGCGCAGCTATCCCCCGGTACCGACGTCGTCGACCCCGAGACCTGGGCCGGTTCCCTCCCCGCGGCCCACGGGACCCTGCCCCGGGTGCGGGTCGGGCGCGACAAATGGTTCAACTTGTTGTGGTTGCTGCTCATCGGGTTTGCCACCCTGATCGCCCTGATCGCGCTCGCCCAGGGAATGCGCGGGGTGCCCGCCGTGCAGCGCTTCATCGGCCGCTACCCAGGCTCGATCGCCTCACCCCGGGCACGTCCCGGCCTGCCATGGTGGGTCGAGGCGCAGCATTTCCTCAACCTGCTCTTCATGATCTTCATCATCCGGTCCGGGATCCAGATCCTGGCCGATCACCCCCGCCTGTACTGGACCCGCCACTCGACCCCGGGCCGGGAGTGGTTCCGGTTCCAGAAGCCGGTGCCCACCGAGTTGCTGTGGACCGCCAAACAGGACTCGGTCAGCCTGCCGAAACAGTTGGGGCTGCCCGGCCTCCGCCACTCCATCGGGCTGGCCCGCTGGTGGCACCTGGGTATCGACATGCTGTGGCTGGCCAACGGGGCCATCTTCTACATCCTCCTGTTCTCGACAGGCCAGTGGCGGCGGATCGTCCCCACCACGTGGAAGGTATTGCCTGCGGCGGCGTCCGTGCTCATCCAGTACCTCTCACTGCACTGGCCGACCGAGAGCGGCTGGAATGCCTACAACGGCCTGCAGCTGCTCGCCTACTTCATCACGGTGTTCATCGCCGCCCCGGCGGCCTTGATCACCGGTTTGGGCATGTCGCCGGCGCTGTCCAGCCGGGTGAAGTGGGTGAGCCGGCGGCTGTCGATCCAGGTGGCCCGCTCCCTGCACTTCCTGGTGCTGGTGTGGTTCCTGTTCTTCATCGCCATCCATGTCACCCTGGTGTTCACGACCGGCCTCCTGCACAACTTGAACCACATCTACGCCGGCCGCAACGATGCCAGTTGGGTCGGCTTCAGCATTTTCTGCGCCCTGACCTCGTTGCTGGTGGTCATCTGGATCGCCGCCACCCCGTTCACCCTCAGCCATCCCCGGGCGGTGCAGCGGATCGGCTTCGCCCTGGTGGGGCCCTTCCAGCGCCTGTTCGAGCACGTCGACGCCACCCCGGGCGAATACGGCGAGGACGATGTCTCCCCGTACTTCTGGCACAACGGCGCCTTCCCCACCACCGCTGAATACCGCCGGCAGTTCGACTCGGGCTTCCAGGACTGGCGACTGAAGATCCAGGGCCTGGTCGAGAACCCGGTCGAGCTGTCGCTCGAGGAACTCCGGGCCCTGCCCTACCACGAGCAGATCACCCAGCACTTCTGCATCCAGGGATGGTCGGGGATCGCCAAGTGGGGAGGCGTGTCGATGCGGACCCTCCTCGACCTGGTCAGGCCGGACGCCGAAGCCAAATGGGTGGTGTTCTACTCGCTGGGCGACGGACCCGATGGCGGCCTGTACTACGACGCCCACCCGATCGAGCAGATGGCCTACCACCTCAGCATGGTGGCCTATGACATGAACGGTGAACCGCTGTCGTATGGCCACGGGGCCCCGCTGCGGCTCCGCAACGAGGTGCAGCTCGGGTTCAAGCAGGTGAAATGGCTAGCCGGCATCGACTTCGTCGCGCACTTCACCGACGTCGGCGGTGGCTTCGGCGGCTACAACGCAGACCACGAATTCTTCGGCTACCGCCAGTCGATCTGAGCGCGCCGGCGCTGCCCACACCGGTCACCGGGACTTCCCGCCGGGGGACTGAGAAATGACTACTCAAGTTGGGCCGCCTGCGCCTACCGTCGCTATCGCCAGCCGCCGATTGATCAGTAACCTCTTGAAAGGCTGGACTCTTGGACATCTCGCTCAACCGCCTCCGCACTCTCCGGCCCTGCCGCCCCGCCCGCGCCCTCGGGGCGCTCGCCATACTCACGGCTCTGGTGGCGCCGTGGATCATGGTTGTCCCGGCTTTCGCCGCCACCGGCTCCCTGTCGATTGCCCCCCTCACGTGGGACACGGTGGGCCTCGATTCCAATAGTCCCGCAAGCGGCCCGTATGTGTTCCCGTCCGGTGCGCGAGTCTGCAACACCGGCACGGCGACCCTGACGGGCGTGGCCACGTCGTACGCCTGGACGACGGCGAATCCCTATATCGGACTGCAGGGCGCCTCGACCCACACGCTGGCCGACCTGGCTCCCGGCGCCTGCGATGACGACTACTACAGCGTCACCATCACCCAGAACGCCTCCGCCTATGACACCACCCGGGGCTACACCATCTCCGCCTCAGCGACCGGGGCCGCCACGGTGTCCACGCCGACCCCTCGCCAGTTGTACGTCGAGCACCTGGTCTCGCAAAACCGCAACGCCGTCACTTCGATCACCGGCCCCGGGGTCGTAACCGAAGGCGGCACCTACAGTTTCACGCTCCACGCCTTCACCGCCACCAACGGGTACGAGGAGCTCGAGACCTTCCTCACCTTCCCCGGGACCATCTTCCGCGTGCAGTCGGTCGCCGTCACCTACGCGGTCGGGGGCACCAACGACCGGCCCTGGGCCGACGCCTGCGGCTGGGATTCCGACCCCACCAGCGCCACCTATGCCTCCTGCATCGGGCCGGTGGCCTTCAACAACGGCAACGTCGGCGGCGACCCCATCGCCATGACCTACACCGTCTCCATCGTGGGCACCGGATCGGCCACTTTGACCGGCATGGTCATGGACCACTCGGGGTCGAGCTTCCACTACAACTCCGACGAGAGCTCCGAAATCCTGGCCGTGACGGCCATCCCGGCGCCGCCGCAGGCCCCGGCGGTCGACCTGGCGCCCTCGCCGCTGGCCTTCCCGGCCCAGGCCTCGGGCACGACCTCGGAGCCCCGGACCGTGACCGTCACCAACACCGGCACCGCCCCCCTGGTCTTCGGGCCGGGTGCCGCCACGCTGGCCGGGGCCGACGCCGGCGACTTCACCCTCACCGCCGACACCTGCTCGTCGACGAGCGTCGCCCCGGGCGCAAGCTGCACGCTCACCTACACCTTCGCCCCGGCCGCCACCGGCTCCCGAAGCGCCACGCTCAGCCTGGCCGACAACGCCGCCGATGCCCCCCAGACCGTCACGCTCGAGGGCACGGGGGCAGCCCCGGCGGTCGACCTGGCGCCCTCGCCGCTGGCCTTCCCGGCCCAGGCCTCGGGCACGACCTCGGAGCCCCGGACCGTGACCGTCACCAACACCGGCACCGCCCCCCTGGTCTTCGGGCCGGGTGCCGCCACGCTGGCTGGGGCCGACGCCGGCGACTTCACCCTGACCGCCGACACCTGCTCGTCGTCGAGCATCGCCCCGGGCGCAAGCTGCACGCTCACCTACACCTTCGCCCCGGCCGCCACAGGCTCCCGGAGCGCCACGCTCAGCCTGGCCGACAACGCCGCCGACGCCCCCCAGACCGTCACGCTGGAGGGCACGGGCGAGGCACCGATCCCCCCGCCGCCCCCCACTCCGGTCCCGACCCAGCTCCCAGCTCCGCCGGTGGCTACGCCGAAGACCTCGACCGGCACCGGCACCACCCCGCAGTCGGTGGCGGTGCCCGTCCCGGCCGGCACTGCGCTCACCCTGCTCGCCATTGGCGCGCCCGTCACGCTGGTCCCGGTCCCGGGACAGGGCGTCTACACCGTCGACACTGCCGCGGGGACGCTCGCATTCACCCCGGCGCTGGGCTTTACCGGCGTCGCCACCCCGGTCGGTTACCGGCTGACCGACGCCTACGGCCAGAGCGCCACGTCCACGTATACCCCCACCGTTCTGCCGCCGGCGCCGCCCTCGCCCACCCCCAAGACCTCGTCAGGCGATCCAGGCATCCCACAGCCCACCGTGCTGCCGGTTCCCACCGGGGGGACCATCACCCTGCTGGTCAACGGCATCCCGACCTCGACCGTGACGGTTCCCGGCCAGGGCACGTACAGCATCGACCCGCTGGGAACCATTACCTTCACGCCGGTCACCTCCTTCACCGGCACGGCCATGACCGTTGACTACCAGGTCACCGACGCCTACGGGCAGCAGGCCAGATCGACGCTGACCGCGTCGGTGCTCGGGCTTACCTTCGAGCGTTTGCCTGGTGCTCTGCGGCCTGGGGCGCCAACCGCTGGCATGCTGCCCGTCACCGGCGCCGATATCGTCTCCAACTTCGCACTGGCCCTGTGCCTGCTCACCGCCGGCGCCCTGCTGTTGGCCGGCGAAAAAGCCATGCGAGCCCGGCGAGGATCGCGGTCACCCGGGAAGTAGCGCGATGGCAGGTGTTGGGGTGGCCGCCCGCAACGGTGTCCGGACCTCTGGGTACCGGGAAGGAGAACGCGCCTCCCGCCTACTCAGGGATGCTCCTATCGATAGTCAGGCCGCGGCGGCGGCCGGTTGGAGGGACTCGGGGAGCAGCGCTGCGTTGGCCTGCCGGGCCGCCGCCCATATCATCGGGGGGACATTTGAGGATATGAGGGTCGGGCCTCGACCCCCTGCTCAGGGAGCTTCGTAGGCTCCACGGTTGTACGCAGCTCGAGCTCGGGGGAGGAGGCCCAGATGAAGGTTTACACCGGCATCGATGTCCACCGCTACCG
>DASTWV010000020.1 GCA_035765775.1 Actinomycetota bacterium
CCCCGGGAGGGGACCTCAAGGTGGATTTCGGACGGACCTCAGACGGTTGGGCAGATCTGCTGGCCACCGCTGGGCAGTTTTCGTGGCCGCCAGCGGGCAGGTTCGTGGCCGTCTACGGGCAGTTTTTCATGGCCGCTAACAGCTATTGCCTTTCTGAGCCCAACGCCGAAGCCTAGATATCGGCCTCCGACGCCGACGGAGGCCTTCATGCACGACTACAGCCGAAGGGCCACAAAAGGCCGCGATCCCAGCCATGATAGTGGGAGCAGCAATCGCCTGTATAGGCTTGTTGGGTCTTTTTAGCCTGTCTCACTAAATAATGGACCGCGCGGATGTCCTGGCGAGAGGTTTCCTATCCTATCGCACGATGTCTTCGAGCGTGAGAATCGAGCCCTCTGGACTCCTCGGGGCGGCGGTTGCGATGTTGGTCGGCGCCGCCATGCTGAGCCTCTTTGTACTCGGGAATGAGCGTTATACTCGTCTTGAGATTCGCAGGTACTACAATCGATCTTGGGTCAAACGCATGCATCGAGCGGTCATCGCGGCTGCTGTCGCAGGCGGAGTGGTCTGCCTCCTGCTCGCTGGCCTGATCATCCTCGAGCGCAGCCACTGAGGCGGTCCCTCCCGGTGGCCAGAGTCGATCTACGGGCGCTCCTTCATACGGAGAAGCTGAAGCCCCGGGGCGCCGACAAACAGTTGGTCGTGAGAAACCAGCGCGATATCCAGCCGGATAGCAATCGCTGCGATCCAGCGGTCCCCGTCATGCACCTTGTGCGCCAGGGCATGGCCCGCACGGCGGCAGTGCTGACGGAGCTCGGCGCAGACGGTGACCGTCGCGTCGTCAGGTTGCACGACAGTCAGTTGGCTGACGCGCCGCTCCAGACTCCGGCGGCGAACGTCGCCCCAGCCCGCTGAAAGCGCCCCGTAGCGCAGCTCCATCAGTGTCTGGAAGGCGATCAGGACAGGCCTCGCGCCAACCAGCTCGCGGTACTCGTCGGCGAGATCCTTGGGGCGGTCATCCAGGAGCCAGCTGATGACCATCGTGTCGACGACGAGGCCGGTCAGCGGGGCGGGGTTCATTCTTGAGCCAAAGCCTCCTGGAAGCGGGCCCACTCCTCTTCGCTGAGGTCCTGGTCCACGAGGTCCCGCGGCGGGGGCAGCCGCCGCGCCCGACGCAGGGCCTCCGCCGGCGGATAGATCGCGCGGTGCAACTCGGGTTCAGGTTCGACGACTGACACGCAGTCAAGTCTACTGATCGAGCCGTCCAGCAGGCTCTGGTCCACACTTGGTCCACATCACCACGGACAACGGCGGTCAGCGACGGACAACGAGGGGCCGCCTGAAACGGCTCTTGAGCAGCCCAAACGCGCATTTGCCCAGGTCACCGGGGTGCTCGACCCAAATCTTACAAGGCAGGGGTCGCTGGTTCGAGCCCAGCAGCGCCCACGTGTTAAAGCTTGCATATATGTGTCAGAAATTAGTATTGTATGTACCTATTGCTGTCTGCTGGGCGTCCGTGGGAGCTTGGTCCACACCAGGCCCGGGGCCAATCCCCTGGCAGTCCTTTTGAACAAGCGGATCGCGCGGAACGAGCCAAATCCTTGGATCGCCATTTATTTCGTACTGATTAGATGGCACCGGAGGTCACCCACGCAGCTCAAGTGCGCCGCCGTCTGGGCGGATGGTTGCTGATCACGCGGGCCCCGACGGCCGTCGCTGCCGCCTCGATACGATCGGGCTCGTCGATAGAGAACAGCCACTCCCGTCCGTCGGAGAGCCTGAAGCTGCAGGCATCGAGTCGGTGCAGCTCCCAACGCCTAAGACTGAGGCAGTTCATCTCTGCCACATCGTTCCAACTCAGCACAATGTCGTGTGCACCGTATTGTCGGCTCTTCGGCAACGGTTTCCAGGCGACATACTGCGGCGCCACCTCGATATCGCCGTAGAGGGCTACGTCCTCCTCGGCGGCGAGACGCTGACTGCGGTCGAAGGCGCAAAGATCGTGCGACCAGCATGTCGCGTTGGCCGTCGCCAGGACTCCGACCGGCAGGCGCAGGCGGCGGGGCCTTCGGTCCCACCATGGCCACGCAACGTAGAACCCGACGACGAACAAAGCGCCGGCGCCCAGTTCGAGGCCAGTGATCTTGACACCGTCCCTGACGACGCCCTCCAGCGCAAGGACTGCAAGCGCGCTGGTAGCCGGGACCGCACGATTCCAGCGTCGGCGTCTCGACTGCTCACGAAATCGCTCGACGCCTCCAACCCAACTGCCTCCATGCACCCTTATTTCAGCCATAGGCAGCTAATCGGTAGCGAACCTCCAGCGCTTGAGTCCATGACCCGCGCGCCGTGAGCCGATGCAGGCAAAGTCGCTCGCTTTCGGGTGGCGGCCGTCCGACCACGGGCCTTATCGGCACTCTGCACGCCCGTCCGCTGCGCTAAGTGATACGAATGTGCGCGCCAGATGAAGCCGGCCCCGCTGCGCGGAAAGGGATCCCGACAGCGAGGGCGGGGGCGGACGGAGGTCCCTCCCTTCATGACCGGTAGGGCTCATGGTCGGTCACCCGGACGAGCTTCAATCCGTCCGGCGAGTTGCCAGGATTAGAGGCCCGGTTACTCTGCGTCGTCCGATCGTGTGCACGCAACGGATATCTCATGCGGGCGCAGCATGCCAACCGTGACGATCGATAAGCTAGCGTCGGGCCCGCCGTGGGGGGCGGCGTTCAGCCGAAGTATTCGCGTCAAGGGCGCTCCCCAGACTTGCCACGAGAGGCCCCAGTAGGCCCGGGCGTCGGCAATCGTGTGCCACCGCGAGCACGACACTGTCATCGGCGCGCGTGACGTACACGACTTGGTACGGGAACCGACGAACTCGCACTCGACGGACCTCGAGCACTGGATCGATGCCCTCGACAGGCAAGCCGGCCGGCGGCCGAAGGGCCATGGCCTGGAGGGCCAAACCCACCTCGGCCACGAGCTCGCGGCCCAGCCCCACCCGTTGGTACTCGTACCACTCGGCTGCTTCTTCGATCTCGGCGGACGCTCTCGGGTCGAGCGCGACCTTCACCTGCTGGAGAGCTTGCGCAGGATCAGGTGCTCGACGGTGGCCCAGTCCTCAGGGATAGTGTCGCCGGAGCGGGCGCTGCGGGCGCGGCCCTCAATCTCGCGGAGCCATTCGTCCGAGTCGACTTCTAGTCCGCCCTTGGGCCCCGGCAGGCTGGCGAGGAGCTCGGCGGCGATGCCGGCGCGGTCTCTGTCGGACAGCGCCAGTGCCTCCTGGAGAACCGTCGCCGCATCGCTTTCCATCTCGTCAGGGTATCCCTCGCTCGCCCTCACTGTCGGCGCCCTCAACCTGGAGGCGAAGCTGCCCCCCACCCCGTAGAGGGCCTCCGTTCGCATTAGGAAACCGAGAGGAGAGCCGTCGTGCCAACTAGATGGGGGCACCTCGCGGCCGCGCTCGACGTAATGCCACCACAGCCGGATAGATCACGCTGCTGAGCTCGCTACTCGGGTTCGACGCCGGACGCGCTGGCCAATCTGACGACACTCGCGGCCGGATCCCTGGTCCACATTTGGTCCACATCACGACGGACAACAGCGGTCAGTGATGGACAGCCAGGGTAAGCCCGAAACGGCTCCTGAGCAGCCAAAACCCGCATTTGCCCAGGCCACGTGGGTGCGCGACCCAAATCTTACAAGGCAGGGGTCGCTGGTTCGAGCCCAGCAGCGCCCACAGTGCAGATGGTCGTAAACATATGTAGACATGGGCAATATCGTCTAGCAGTGTGTCTGGTTTGAGGTGCTCGCGCGGCTCCCGGCGGACGGCTTGGTCAACATCGCTCTGAGGGCTAGCCACTGTCCAGCATCTCAGATGGCGTTCTAAGCGTTGCTCCGGATCTCATTCCGATCGGGCTTGGCCATTCCGATGCCCGCGTTGCCAGATGGGTCTGTCGTTTCAACCATGTGGCTGCCCGTCCCTGCCGTACAGGTTGACCTCGCTCGTCCCATTTAGCACATAGTGTGCTATCTAAAGACCATTAGGCTGATGGCGGCATACGGGTGGGTCACCTTCCGGCTGTCTGGCGAGGTTACTAGTGGTCCACCGTTTGTCAATTATGCCGGCGTTCGACTGCCCTTGCATCCCGCCTGGTGGCCTTGCTCCCGGGTGCTTGGAGGCCAGCCGCGGCATGTAGGAGTGCGTCGGAACTCCTCGTTAATGCAGCTTGCTTAAGCCCGGACCATGGATCTTCAGCTTCTCCGCCCTGTCGGCGGCGGCGTGGACTGCCGGGGCGTCGCGATCGGCGTCGCCGCAGTCTCCCTTTACGGCGTCTACGACACGTCGGAGCACCTGCTGCCCCGGGCCACCAAGCCGCAGGCTGCCTAACCAGGAGGGCGGGCGGAAGGAGGCGGGACGCAAGGGGCCCGCCTCCTTCGCGTAGCAGCGGCACGGTGGGAGGCGGTGCCGGTCCAAAAGGACGGCCCGCGGCAGGCCAGTCGGCCCTTCTGGGCGCCCCAGGGGGCCAGCACAATGCACCTATGGACACCGCTCCCGGCTCCGCTCCGGCACTTCACCCAGGCGACCGGCGTGCCATCGATGCCAGTGGGCTGGACCTGCTGATCGGCGCATTGGCCGCCGACGGCTACCAGGTGATCGGTCCGGTGGTGCACGACGGGGCCATCGTCTACGGCGAGGTCCGCGGGCTGGCCGACCTGCCGACCGGGTGGGGCGACGTGCAAGAACCGGCGAGCTACCGGCTCCGGCGCCGGGATGACCGGGCGGCGTTCGGGTACGCGGTCGGGCCGCACTCGTGGAAGCGCTACCTGTTCCCCCCCCGGAGCTTGCTGTGGCGGGCGCAGCACTCCGGCGACACCGTCGTCATCGATGAACCGGATCCGTCGGCCGCTCCCCGCTATGCCTTTCTCGGCGTACGGGGATGCGAGCTTGCGGCCATCCGGATCCAGGACCGCGTGTTCCTCGGCAGCGGCACGGTCGATCCCACCTACGCCGCCCGGAGGGAGCCCGCCTTTATTGTTGCCGTTCACTGCTCGACCCCTGCCGCCACCTGCTTCTGCACGTCGATGGGAACCGGCCCTGCTGCGGGTGAGGGCCACGATCTCGCCCTTGCCGAGGTCGTCGACGGCGACGACGTGACCTACGTCGTCGAGGTCGGCACGCAGCGGGGTGCGGCGGCACTGGCACGGGTGCCCCTCCGGCCCGCCACCCCCGCCGACGATCTGGGGGAGGCGGCGATGATCGACGCTGCAGCGGCCCACATCGAGCGGCACCTGGCCCCTGACGGCCTGCGGGAGCTCCTGGCGGCGAAGCGAGATCACCCGCGCTGGGACGACGTGGCGGACCGCTGCCTGGCCTGCGGCAACTGCACCATGGTGTGCCCCACCTGCTTCTGCTCGACGGTCGAAGACACCTCCTCCCTCGACGGGTCTGCTGCGGAGCGCTGGCGGCGATGGGATACCTGCTACGCGCTCGATTTCACCCACCTCCCGGACGGCTCCGTTCGCAATTCGACCCGGTCGCGCTACCGCCAGTGGCTGACCCACAAGCTGGGGACCTGGATCGACCAGTTCGGGACCTCGGGCTGTGTCGGCTGCGGGCGGTGCATCAGCTGGTGCCCGGCGGGGATCGATCTCACCGAGGAGATCCGCGCCCTGCGGGAGGAGGCCTGAGATGGAGCGGAGCATTGCCGACTTGCTCGCCGCCCACCCGGTGTTTGCCGGGCTGGCCCTGGAGGACTTGGCACTGATCGCCGGTTGCGGCCGCAACACGGCCTTCCCGCCCGGCTACTACCTGTTCCGGGAGGGCGCCCGGGCCGACCAGTTCTTCGTGGTGCGCGAGGGCCGCGTGGCCGTCGAGATCTTTGTCCCGGACCGTGGCGGGCTGGTGGTCGACACCGTCGATCCGGGAGAGGTCGTCGGGGCTTCCTGGCTTTTCCCTCCCTACGCCTGGGAGGTCGACGCTCGTTGTGTGGAAGCAGTGCGGGCGGTGGCGTTGGACGGTGCCTGCCTGCGCACCAAGTGCGACGGGGACCCGCGGCTGGGCTACGAATTGATGAAGCGCTTCGCCCGGGTCCTGCACGAGCGGATCCAGTCGGCGCAGCTCCGGCTGCTGGACCTCTACGGGACGCCCGGTGGGCGCTGAGCCGCTCGCCGCCGACCGGTCGGCGGTCGAGCCCGCACCGATGACCCCGCGTCCCCACCGCGTCCTGCGGGTTCGCCGTGAGACCCCCGGTGTGGTCACCCTCGCCCTCGCCCCGCTCCTGGGTGACCCCGAACCCGGCGCTCCCGGCCAGTTCAACATGGTAGGTGCCTTCGGCGTCGGGGAGGCCGCCATCTCGGTCAGCGGCGTTGGGCCCGACGGCGCCATCCTGCACACCGTGCGCGATGTCGGCGCGGTCACCCACGCCCTGGCCCGGGCGCCGCGGGGCAGCCTCCTTGGCGTGCGTGGACCCTACGGGCGGGGGTGGGACCTGGCGGGCTCTCTGGGCGGGGACGTGGTCGTCGTCGCCGGCGGTCTCGGGCTCGCCCCGCTGCGGCCGTTGATCCGGGCGCTCAGCCTCCGGCGAAACGGGTTCGGGCGCATCAGCGTGCTCGTCGGTGCGCGCTCGCCGGAGCAGCTGCTCTTCCTCGCCGAGACCAGCCGCTGGCGAGCCCGCGGCCTGCACGTCGACGTGACCGTCGATCAGGCAGCTGTCGGGTGGAGTGGTCGGGTCGGGCTGGTGACCCGGCTGATCGATGGCGCCGTTCTCCATCCCAGCGCCACCACCGGCTTCGTCTGCGGCCCCGAGGTGATGATGCGCTTCACGGCCCGGGCGCTGATGTCGGCCGGCGTGGAGCCCTCGCGGATCCAGTTGTCGATGGAGCGCAACATGCGCTGCGGGGTCGGGCTGTGTGGCCACTGCCAGCTGGGGCCGTTCTTTGTGTGCCGGGACGGCCCGGTCTTCGGCCACGAGGTGGTCGGCCCCCTGATGGAGGTGCGCGAGCTGTGAGCGCACGTCGCAGGCCCCGCCTGGCCGTATGGAAATTCTCGTCGTGCGACGGCTGCCAGTTGAGCCTGCTCGACTGCGAGGACGAGCTGCTCGCCCTGGCCGGCCAGGTTGAGATCGCCTACTTTCAGGAGGCGACCTCGGCCACCGCCGGCGGGCGCTACGACTTATCGCTCGTCGAGGGGTCGGTCACCACCCCCGGGGACGCCGAACGGATCCGCAAGATCCGCGCTGCCTCCCGGCGCCTGGTCACGATCGGCGCCTGCGCCACCTCCGGCGGCATCCAGGCCCTGCGCAATTCCGCCGGGGTGGAGGGGTTCCTCGAGGCGGTGTACGCGCATCCCGAATACGTGGCCACGCTTGCCACCTCGACCGGCATCGCCGACCACGTACCCGTCGACTTCGAACTGCGCGGCTGCCCGGTCGACCGCCACCAGCTGCTCGAGGTGATCTCGGCGTTCCTGGCCGGCCGCCGCCCGGTCGTGCCTACCCACAGTGTCTGCGTCGACTGCAAGCTGGCCGGGACGGTGTGCGTCATGGTCGCCCGGGGGACGCCCTGCCTGGGCCCGGTGACCCAGGCTGGGTGCGGGGCGCTCTGCCCGGCGCATGCCCGGGGCTGCTACGGCTGCTTCGGCCCCGCCGAGACGCCGAACACCGCGGCGCTGGCCGGCCGGCTGGCGGCCCTCGGCATGCCCCGGCCGGCCCGCGAGCGCGTGTTCTCCACCTTCAACGTCAACGCTCCCGCCTTCGGTCCGGCCGCTGCGGGGACCGGGGAATGAGCTCCCGCATCCCGCTGCGCACGATCAGTGTCAGCGCCTTGGCCCGGGTGGAAGGGGAGGGGGCGATGACGGTCCGCGTGAAGGACGGCAAGGTGGACGGTGTCGAGTTGCGCCTGTACGAGCCGCCGCGCTTCTTCGAGGGGCTGCTGCGTGGCCGCTCATTCACCGAGCCACCCGACATTACCGCCCGCATCTGCGGGATCTGCCCGGTCGCCTACCAGATGACCGCCTGCCGGGCGATCGAGGACGCCGCCGGCGTCCGGGTCGGCGGACCGCTCCACGAGCTCCGACGCCTCCTCTACTGCGGGGAGTGGATCCAGAGCCACGCCCTGCACATCTACCTCCTCCATGCCCCCGATTTTCTGGGCTATGCCGGGGCGGTGGAGATGGCCGCCGACCACCGCGAGGCGGTCGAGCGGGGGTTGGCACTGAAAAAGGTGGGCAACGAGATCATGAAGCTGCTCGGGGGCCGGCCGGTGCACCCGGTCAACGTACGCGTCGGCGGCTTCTACCGGGTACCGGCCAAGGCCACGCTCCGGGGGTTGGCACCGGTGCTGGAGGCAGGGCTGGCCGCCGCGCTGGAGACGGTCAGCTGGGCGGCCGGCTTCGACTTCCCGGAGCTGGACATCGAGTCACCGCTGGTGGCCCTGCACGACCCAGACGGCTACGCAATCATCGATGGCCGCATCGTCTCCTCGGACGGGATCAACGCAAGTCAGGCTCAATTCCTCGAGGTGTTCGAGGAGTACCAGGTCCAGCACTCAACCGCCCTGCAGTCGCGCATCGTCGGGGCTGGCCACTACCTGTGCGGCCCGATCGCCCGTTACAGCCTCAACTACGCCCAGCTCACCCCGGTGGCCCGCGAGGCCGCCTCCGCCGCCGGGCTGGGCACGAGCTGCCGAAGTCTCTTCCGCAGCATTATCGTGCGGGCGGTTGAGGTGGTCGAAGCATGCTCCCAGGCGCTCGGGATCATCGAGGGCTACGAGGAGCCCCCGATGCCGGCGGTGCCGGTCGATGCCGCCGGCCTCACCGGCCACGCCTGTACCGAGGCGCCGCGGGGGTTGCTCTACCACCGCTACCGGATCGGCGATGACGGGCTCATCGCCTCGGCCCAGATCACCCCACCGACGTCGCAGAACCAGGCCCAGATCGAGCATGACCTCGCCGCCTTCGTAGGGCGCAATCTCGACCTCGGGGTCCCCGAGCTCACGCTTCGCTGCGAGCAGCTGATCCGCAGTTACGACCCATGCATCTCCTGCGCGACGCATTTCCTAAGCCTGCAGGTGGTGGGGCGATGAGTGCGGGGTCGAGGATGGCCGTCGTTGGGGTCGGCAACCGTCTCCGAGGCGACGACGGCATCGGGCCCGCCGTCATTGAGGCCCTCGGTCGCCGCTGTCGGGGCCCGCACGTGCGCCTGGTCTGCTGTGAGGGGGATGTCACCGAGCTGATCGAGGCCTGGTCCGGAGCCACGAGCGTCATCGTCATTGACGCGGTGCAATCGGGGGCGCCGCCGGGGTCACTGCACCTGTTGCCGTTGACCGGCATCGGGTGGACTCACCGCCGTCCGGGAAGCTCGCACGGGCTCGGGATCCAGGAGGCAGTGGGGCTCGCCCGCCAACTCGGCCGGGTGCCCGGCGACCTGACGCTGATCGGGGTCGAGGCGTCGCAGTTCGAGCTCGGTGCGCCGCTGTCGCAACCGGCCAAAACCGGGGTCGACCAGGTGGTGGCGCTGCTCGAGTATGAACTCGCCCAGGCCGGCCCGGGCGTGCTGCGGGATGCTGGCCACGGGGCCCGGCGTAGCCCGGCGGTCGCCGCAGCGAACGGCGTCACGGCTCGGGTCCCAGTCAGCTGAAGCTGACGGAGATGCCCGCTGCGTCAATGATCGAGCCGTCCTTCGGCGATCGGCTGAATCCGAACGCCGTCCCGGTGGCAGTCTGGGGAGGCGCGAAGTCCAGCCGGGCACGGAAGGGGGTCCAGTCACCCATCGAGCCCCCCGTTCCCGTCGCCTCCGCAAGCACGCGGCCGCTGGCGTCGAGAACTTGGAACGAGGTCGAGCCCTCGAAGGTACTGGCGGACCCCGGACCCGTCAGTGGGCTGCTGACCGCGTCGCCAGGGATTGGGTTCTCGATGAGGATGGCCGGTGTCAGGGCTGCGAACGAGCCCCGCGTCAGCGGATTGGCAGCCCCCGCCGGGTCGGCGACCAGCTGGCCGTCCACCTCGACCTTCACCGAGTGAACTGTCGTGAACTGGGTCAGCGTGAACACCGCCTCGGCGAGCCGGGCGCCCACGCTGCCGGCTCCCGGCTCCAGGAAGGTTGCATCGAAGTTGGCGGTAGCGATGCCTTGGCTGAGCACCACTGAACGAGCGCGGGTGCCGGCTGGGATCGCCGAGGCCAGACCCGCCGCTGCTGCCGCCGGCGCTGGCACGGCCAGCAGGGCGTCGATTGCCCCGGCCGCAACGGCAGTGGGTGACCGGAGTGATGGCGTGCGCCGCCGCGAGCCTGCCGTCCCGGAGGAAGTAGCCGGCGACCACCAGCCCACCGGCGGGCGGCGGGGTCGGGGGGGTGGGGCCCGGCGCCGTGCTTGCAGCGATCGAAGGGCTGGCGCTGGGTGAGGCGGCCGGAAAGGGGGAACCGGTGGTCGGCGGACCGCCTCCGGATGGACGCCCACCAGCGCAGCTGGCCGCCAGCACCAGGGCAAGGCAGCAGGCCACTGAGCGCCGTCGGCGGAGCCCGCTCCGCGGGTCGCCGTGAGCGGGCAACGGTCCGAACGGCGAGAACATGGCTGGGCTGCTGCAGCCCGGTGCGAGGTCCTGGCTCCGGCCGTAGTGGACGCGCCTGGCCGCCGTCAGGAGTCCGCCACCGACCATTGCAGGCAGGAGAAAAGGAACGCATGGCCGAGACGCTAAAGGGCCGACCAGTTGCCTGCGCCAGGGTCATCGAAACCTCCCGTCCTAATCCCACGCTTTTGTACCGCCTGCCGCCAGGTTCAGGTACGGCCAGGGGCCCCGAACCTGAAGGCGTTCCGGCTCCATCGGCGACCGCCAGCCGCCGTTGAGGAACTGTCCCAAGGCAAAAGGCGGGCCAAACGGCTCTGGACTGGTGCCGGCCGATCCCGCAGACTCGGTCACAATGGTGGGGCCGCGACCTGCGTTGGGGAGGCGGCCCGGAACTTCCGGACGGCGACGGTGGCCGCCGGACCGGGTACCGCCGCCGGGGCGCCTCCGGGGGCATGGCAGCGGTGTTGCCGGGAGCCGTTTTCAATTTCAATCACCCCGGCCATTACCTGCTCTGGGGTGTGGTGCAGATCTCGGTGGCCAACGTCGCCGTGATCGCCTCGATGGTGGCTGTTCGTCGTCGCCCTGTTCGTGCCCTTCCCTGGCCACCGGCGGAAGCCGTGAGCACGCCGCTGAAGGGCCCGGCCAACTGGACTGGACGCCTCCCTACGGCCGTCGCCGGCGCCCTGCCGCCCGAGCGGCTGCTACCTGATCGCCAGCCCGCCTACAAGGGCAGCTGGATCTACTCATCCTGGACGTCGGGGCCGGCGAGCCCGAGGAGTTCTCCCTGCCGGCCGGTCCGGATGCCCACTTCATCATCCGGTCCCGCGTCTTTGTCGCCCATGAGTTCGGCGCCCTGGCGAGCACCCCGTTGCCGCTCCGCTGCCGGGCCATACCGGGCCGTCTGCACCCGGCTACTGCCCGACCATCGTGTCGGGTGGCGAGTAGTTGGTCAGCGCCTTCATGTACTGCACCCGCTCGAACGCGGCGGGATCGGCGGCGCTTTGCTGGCTCATGGCGCCCTGCAGCTGGCGGACCGACGTGTACCCGTGGTTGGCCATCCAGCCGGAGAGCTCGGCCAGGACGAGCCCGAGGTGCTCGGGCCCGTTGGCCAGCAAGGCCGAGGCCATCATGGCGACGTCGGCGCCGGCCAGGAGGACCTTGACCGCGTCGGTGGCCGAATGGATGCCCCCGGTGGCGGCGAGCGACACCCGCAGATGGCCGCGCAGGAGCGCAATCCAGCGCAGCCTCAAGCGCAGCTCGTCGGGCAAACTCAGGTGGACCTTCGACACCACGGCCATCCGGTCCAGGTCGATCTCCGGCTGCACGAAGCGGTTGAACAGCACCAGGCCATCGGCGCCGGCGGCCTCGAGCCGGATCGCCATATGGGCCATGGCAGTGAAGTACGGCGAGCACTTGACGGCCAGCGGGACCGTTACCGCCGCACGGACCGACGCGACCAGCTCGAGCAGCTCCTGCTCGATTGCCCGGCCGCTGACCTCCGGGTCGGCGGCAACCTCGTAGACGTTCAACTCGATGGCGTCGGCGCCGGCGTCCTGCAGGCGCCGGGCATAGCGAAGCCACCCTCCCCGGGTGGACCCGTTGAGGCTGGCGATCACCGGGATGGCCAGGGTGCTCTTGGCCCGCTCCAGGTGGCGGAGGTAGCCGTCCGGACCGGTGTTGTAGTCATCAAGCTGCGGGAAGTAGTCCCATGCCTCCGGATGGCTCTCGGCGCCGAAGAAGAGCAGCCGGTGGACCTCCAGCTCCTCGTGGACGATCTGCTCTTCGAACAGCGAGGGCAGTACCACTGCGCCGGCGCCGGCGTCCTCGAGGCGCACCAGCGTGTCGAGCGAGGCTCCGAGTGGCGACGCCGAGGCCACCAGCGGGTTGCGGAGTGGCATCGCCAGGTAGTGGGTGGTCAGGTCGAGGACGCTCATCCGTCACCTCCGCCACCCAACGGCCCGCCGGCACCCGGTGCTCCGGCCGCTCCGGCTCGCCGCGGCGTGGCCACCTCCGGGGTGGCTACCCCCGGAGCGGTGCGCTCCACGCCGGCCATCTGCTCGTAGAAGCGCCACCGGTTGTCGATGTCGTCCTGGAGCAGGCCGAGCAGCCGGTCGGCCTGCTCCGGCCGGCTGCGCGCCAGCATGGCGAAGCGCCCCTCCTTGGCCACGAACTCCTTCAGCGTGCGCTTCGGCTTGTGCGAGTCGAGGGTCAGCGGGTGACGCCCCGGGGCCGCCAGCCGGGGGTCGTAGCGGTACAGCGGCCAGTAGCCGGCGTCGACCGCCTCCTTCTGGTGGCTCATCCCCTCCCGCATGTCGATACCATGGGCGATGCAGTGGCTGTAGGCCAGCACCAGGGACGGTCCGTCGTAGGACTCCGCCTCGACAAGCGCCCGGAGCGCCTGCGGGTTGTCGGCCCCCAGGGCAACCTGGGCCACGTAGATACTTCCGTAGGCCATGGCCAGCAGTCCCAGGTCCTTCTTCGGCGAGGTCTTGCCCCCCGAGGCGAACTTGGCCATCGCGGCCCGCGGGGTCGACTTTGACGCCTGCCCGCCGGTGTTGGAGTACACCTCGGTGTCCAGCACCAGCACATTGACGTTGGCCCCCGAGGCAAGCACCTGGTCGAGCCCGCCGAAGCCGATGTCGTAGGCCCAGCCGTCGCCGCCGACGATCCACACGCTGCGGGCGACCAGGTCGCCGGCCAACGTCTCCAGCTCCCGCGCCAGGTCGCCGGGGACCGGCCGCAGGGCGTTGCCCAGCTCTTCGACCCGCCGGCGTTGGGCGGCGATCGCCCGGTCGTCCGATCCCTCTTCGGCCAGGATGGCCGCCGCCAGGGCGGTGCCGATTGCCGGGGCGAGTGCCTGGACCAGGCGGCGCGCCCGTGCTGCCCGCTGGTCGAGCGCCAGGCGGATCCCTAGGCCGTACTCGGCGTTGTCCTCGAACAGCGAGTTCGACCAGGCCGGCCCCCGGCCATCGGGCCCCACCGACCACGGGGTCGTCGGCAGGTTGCCGCCGTAGATGGAGGAACACCCCGTCGCGTTGGCGATGACCAGCCGGTCGCCGAACATCTGCGAGATCAGCTTGAGATACGGAGTCTCGCCGCACCCGGCGCAGGCCCCGGAGAACTCGAAGAGCGGTGGGAGCGTCTGCGAGCCCTTGACGGTGTGCCCGTCGACCCCGGCCCGGGACGGGTCGGGCAGTCCGAGGAAGAAGTCGAACGAGGCGCGCTCGGTGTCGGCGTGGCGAGCCGACGGCTCCATGTTGATCGACTTGTGCCGGACCTGCTCCTTGGCGTGGGCGGGGCAGACGTCGACGCAGATGCCGCACCCGGTACAGTCGTCCGGGGCGACCTGGATCGTGAGCAGCTTGCCCGGAATCTCCTTGGAGTGGAACGGCTTGCTCCGGAACCCACCTGGAGCCCCCGCCAGGGCGGTCGGCTCGTAGACCTTCATCCGGATGGCGGCGTGCGGGCAGACCAGCGCGCACTTGCCGCAGTCGATGCAGATACTGGGGTCCCAGACCGGGATCTCCGCCGCCATCGCCCGCTTCTCCCATCGGGCCGTCCCAGTCGGGAAGGTGCCGTCGACGGGCAGTGCACTCACCGGCAGCTGGTCACCCTTGCCCGCCATTATGGCCGCGGTCACCCGCTGCACGAAGTCGGGCGCCCCGGCCGGGACGATCGGCGACCGCCGACGGCCCCCGGCCACCCTCCCGGCAAGGCTGACCTCGCTGAGGCCAGCCAGCGCGCCGTCGACGGCTGCGTAGTTCCTGGCCAGGACGGTCTCGCCGCGCTTGGCGTAGGTGGCGGCGATCGATGCCTTGATGGCGGCGATGGCGTCGCCGGGATCGAGGAGGCCGGACAGGGCGAAGAAGCAGGTCTGCAGCACGGTGTTGATCCGGACGCCGAGGCCGGCCGCGGCGGCGACGGAGGCGCCGTCGACCACGGAGAAGCGCAGCTGTTTGGTCAGGATCTCCTCCTGCACCTCGGCGGGCAGATGAAGCCAGACTTCGCCCGGGCCGAACGGGCTGTTCAGCAGGAAGGTCGCCCCCGGCTTGGCTATCGAGAGCACATCCATGCGGGTGAGAAACGCGAACTGGTGGCAAGCGACGAAGTCGGCCTCCTGGAGCAGGTAGGTCGACCGGATGGGCTCCGGGGAGAAGCGCAGGTGGGAGACCGTCACCGAGCCCGACTTCTTCGAGTCGAGGACGAAATAGCCCTGTGCGTACAGGTTGGTGTGCTCGGATACGATCCTGACCGAGTTCTTGCTGGCCCCCACAGTACCGTCGCTGCCCAGGCCGAAAAACACCGCCCCCAGCACGCCGCCGTGAGCGATGCGGAATGACGGGTCGACCGCCAGGCTGGTGCCGGTGACGTCATCGATGATGCCCACGGTGAAGTGGTTCTTGGCATGCCGGGCCCGCAGCTCCTCGAAGACCGCGTGGGCCATGGCCGGGGTGAACTCCTTGGAGGACAAGCCGTAGCGGCCTCCGATGACCCGGGGGCCGGATCCGGGGAGCGCTGCGCCGCCCGCATCGGCTGGCGACCGCTCGGCCAGCGCGGTCACCACGTCGGTGTAGAGCGGTTCGCCGGGAGCCCCCGGCTCCTTGGTGCGGTCGAGCACCGCCACCGAGGTGACGGTGGCCGGGAGTGCGGCGGCGAGCGCAGTCGCCGCGAAGGGCCGGAATAGCCGCACCTTAAGGACTCCCACCCGTTCACCGCGGGCGTTCAGCTCGTCGACGGTCTCCTCGGCGGCCCCGCAGCCCGATCCCATCGCGATGATGACCCGGTCGGCCTCCGGATGGCCCACGTAGTCGAACAGGTGGTACCGCCGCCCGGTCAGCTCGCCGAAGGCGGCCATCGTCTCCCCGACAACGGTGGGCACCGCCGCGTAGAAGGGATTGGCAGCCTCCCGGGCCTGGAAGAACACGTCGGGGTTCTGAGCCGAGCCGCGGAGCACCGGATGGTCCGGGTTCATCCCTCGCCGGCGGTGCGCCAGCACGAGTTCCTCATCGACCAGTGCCCGGAGGGCGGTGGTGGGGAGCCGGTCGATCTGGTTGATCTCGTGGCTGGTCCGGAACCCGTCGAAGAAGTGCAGGAAGGGGACCCGGGCACGCAGCGTCGCCGCGTGGGCGATGGCAGCGAGGTCCTGCGCTTCCTGGACGCTGGACGAGGCGAGCATGGCGAAGCCGGTCGTGCGGGCGGCCATTACGTCGCTGTGGTCGCCGAAGATGGAAAGGGCGTGCGTGGCCACCGTGCGAGCCGCCACGTGGATGACTGCCGGGGCGAGCTCGCCGGCGATCTTGAACATATTCGGCAGCATCAGCAGCAAACCCTGCGACGCCGTAAACGTCGTGGCCAGTGCGCCGGAGGTCAGGGCTCCGTGCACGGCGCCGGCGGCGCCTCCTTCGCTCTGCATCTCCACCACCTTCGGGACGCTGCCCCACAGGTTAGGGCGGCCGGCGGCAGCCCAGGCGTCGGCGGCCTCGCCCATTGCCGATGCGGGGGTGATCGGGTAGATGGCGATGACGTCGCTCAGCTGGTAGGCGACCTGAGCGGCGGCGTCGTTGCCGTCGGTGGCCGCAGTGCCCGGCGCGGTGGCTCCGCCTGCCGCTGGCGCCAGCGGCCCCGCGCTCACTACCACGACCGGAGCCGCTCCCAGATCGGGCGGAGCTCGGGCGTCGGGGTCGCGCCGGGCGCCGGCCGATCGGCGACCATGTCACGGACCAGGGCTGCGCGAGCACCCGCACCGATCAGGTCGGCGGGGGTGACCCGGATGCCGACCTCACGCACTGCCGCCGCCAGCTTCTGGACGCGCTGGGGTTGCACCATCAGCTCCCCGGCCACGATCCCTACCCACCCATCCTGGTCCATCGCTCCATCCTTTCTTCGCTCCCGGCCTGACCGCGACGACGGGATCGATGGTCACGCCCCGGGCCGGGCTCGGACCAGTGCGCAACGGCCTATCCGGGGGGAGCCCAACAGCAGGGTTTTCGGCGGGACTCGGGAGGCGTGAAGCCGGCACGGGAGCGATTTAGCCAACCCGGCTGGGCTGCGGGCTCACTCCGGCCAGCGAAGCCGCAGGGCAGTCACGAGGCGGATCCGGGCTGCTTGGACCACCGCCTCCGGGCTGTCGGCCTGCATCGTCGACTCCGCCGCAAAGAGCTCCGCCGCCAGCGCCTGGTCGCGGAACACGTTGGCGACCCAGTTGGAGAAGTCGTGGCTCGGGCAGTGGTGCCGCACTACGTCTTCGCTGCAGCGGTCCAGCTCGCCCTGAAGCTCCATGAGGTTCCCGGCCACCGCCCCGGTCAACCGATCGGCGCCGTCGCGGAAGTAGAAGCGCCGCCCCGCATCGACGCCGACCAGGCAGTACTTGTGCTCGTGGCGCAGGTGCGGTGTCACTCGCTGCCGGATCGCAAAGACGCGCGCCTGCCCGGGGCGGTGGCGTTCGGCGAGCACCGCGTGGCCCCTTCCCTGTTGGAGCAGCCGGGCGGCCACCGCCCGGGGAACGTCGGCCACTGCCGCCGTCACATCGACAAGCCCTCGCGACGGGTGGGGGCTTGCCATGCCGATCACCGCGTCGAAGGACGCCAGGACGTTTCCGGCCAGCTCATCGGGACGCCAGGTGACCGCGCAGTAGCCTTTGCCGGCGGGGTCCAGGAGTTCGGCGCCCGGGGCGCCCCGGGCGAGGGCGGCGTGCGCCTCGTCCAGCACCACCCACTGCGGGAGGCCACAGGACGCTCGCTCCGCCTCGATCTCAGCCGGAACTCCAGCCAGGTAGCTGGCCCGGGCGTCGGCACCGAGCCCGGACAGGTCCACCACGATGGAACCGTAGCCGTGGCGGATGGGCTCGAGAAGCACATTGGGCGCAGGAAGCGGTGCCTCCCGTCCTCCGACCACGGTGACCGCGTGGTGGGTCGCAAGCCCGCGGTGGTCGCCCTCGGGATCGATCACAACGAGGGAGTACTCCAACGCGATGAGCTGCTCGGCGATCAGGCCAGCGAGGTAGGACTTGCCCTGGCCAGTGTCACCGGCGACCAGCACGTTGATCTGGGATGCCGGGAGGCTGACCGGCGAGCCGTCCTGGGCGCTGCCGAGGTTGATACGCCAGCGGCTGGGCGGGAGTCGTTCGTGCCCGGAAAGCACCGCCCCCGACAGCAACTCTCTCACTCCGGCCCCATCCGCCTGGCCCAGCACCCCATCCGCGTGCGCCCGCAGGGCGGGCACCGCGTTGGCCACCGCGTAGCCCAGTTCGGTTGCGTCGATCAGCGAGTGGTCGTTCTCGGCGTCCCCGGCTCCGATAGTGTTGTGGCGCGAGATCCCTAGCTCGCACAGGGCTTGGTCCACCCCGGTGCCTTTAGTGACCCCGGCCGGCAGCACCATCAGCTCCGACCGGTTCCGGATCAGCTCGCATTCGAGCTGGAGGCGACGGACCTCCGCCATCACCTCGAGCTCGCTGGACGCGGAGCAGGCGAGCAGGACCTCGCCGAGCCGGTAGGCCACGCCTCTCGACGCCAGCGCCTCGGTCAAGCCGAGAGCCACCGGGGGGCAGAGGCAGCGGTGCTGAGGGCCGCAGACAAGCACGGCGCCGTTCTCCGCCACCACCGCATCGACGTGGCGCTCGACGCCCGGAAAGACCTCGAGCAACTCGGAAAAGATCCGGCCGGTGACCAGCACGATCTTCAAGCCTCGCTCGCGGGCGTCGTCCAGGGCGGCGAGCACCCGCGGGTCGACCGGGCCTTCGGCCAGCGTGCCGTCGTAGTCAAGCGCGACCGCGCGGAAGTAGCCGGGCACCACGGCGGCTTCCCCGCTCATGTCCCCCTCCTAGCGGTGGTCCCGGTGGCCAGGCTTGGTGGGGACGACGGTGACCGGGCAGGGCGCGTGGTGCACGACGGCGTGGCTGCCCGATCCCAGCAACGTCCCGGAAACTCGCCCCAACCTCGGGTGCCAACGACAAGGAGGTCTGCCCACTCCGCCGCGACCAGCGTGTCGCCCCGCAGCTTGGCCTCCTGAGCTGCCCACTCGACCGCGCTCAATGACTCCGACGAACCGTCGATACCCACCACGATCCTGCCCATTGCCGATTTCCCTTCCCGTCATTTCGCTGGTACTGGTGATCGTCGTCCTGGGGGCCGTGGTGCCGATACGGCCGTTGGGCCCCCATTCTCGGGTCCGGAGGACACCGGTGACCCCTGCCCGAGCGGCATGCCTGCCCCGAGCTGTGGACGGCTAGGCCGGTGGACTTTGCCTACGATTATGTCAACGCGCCGACGACGTTGTTCTGCCGCCGCGCAGCGCCCTGTCGGTCCTCCAACTGGACATCCGACCACACCAATAACTTCGACGAAAGCTATTGCCATGATGCAGCGCATGTTTCGCTTCTCCAGCATGGCGTACCCGTACGGCGGGAGGAGTTTGCCCTCGTCCTGCCGGACTATGCCCTGGAGGATGCCATCCACATCGGGCACAGGACCTCCGTGCCGTGCTGGCGACCGGCGGCGTCGTGCACGGGCGGACGGTGTTGCCCACGCCGACGATCTCCTGCGGGGCGCCACCTTCCCCGAACACGCCACCACCGCAATGGAGCTGGTCCGTTGCGCCGATGTGGCGTTGTACGCCGCCAAGGCCGCCGGGCGAAACCGGGTCATTGTCTTCGATCCCAACGGCCCTTCGGGCCGGGCGCTCCGCCTCCACCGGCTCCCGGCTCCGTAGACGCCGAGTTTCCACGGCCCTGGCTCAGCAGCCCCGGCTCAGCAGACATCGTGTCAAGAAATTGCCGTACTCCCTTGAGGCCCATCGTAATGTGCATTTCTGCTGCACTTGCCGCGCCACATCAAGGGGCATATGAATTGGGCTCCTTCTCGCTCGGCTCCGCCACCGGGGCCGGAGGAGCGGCAGGCCGTTCGGCCCGTGAGTTTCCGGGTTGGTTGGCCCTCCTTTCGCACCGGGTCCCGATCTAGCGTCGGGGTGTCGGTTCCGGGATGACGCGCCACGGAGCCAGCGAGGGGAGGGGGTCATGATGCTGGGTCGGCTGGTGCACCACCCCGCGGGAACCCAAGCCGGCGCGGACGCCCCCCGCCCAGCCCGGCCGGTAGCCCGGGGGCCAGCCCCCCGGGGAGTCCGGCGGGGACCGTCCTGGAATGCCCCGGCCTCGCCAAGGCCTTCGGCGATACCCGGGCCGTCGGCGGCATTGGCTTCAGCATTGCCGCCGGAGAGACCTATGGCTTGCTCGGCCCGAACGGGGCCGGGAAGACCACCGCCATCTCGATCGTGGCCGGCATCCTGGAGGCCGATGCCGGCCAGGTCCGGATCGACGGGCAGTTGGTGGCCCCGTCCGAGACGAGGGTGCGCAGATTCATCGGCTACGTCCCGCAGGAACTCGCCATCTCTCCGGACCTGACCGGCCGCGAGAACCTGTTGTTTCGCCCGCCTCTGCGGTGTTCCCAGTGGCGAGCGCCAAGACCGGAGTGACGAGATGCTGGCCACCGTCGGCCTCACCGACCGGGCCGGGAGCCGGACCAAGGACTACTCGGGCGGGATGAAGCGCCGGCCGAACATCGGCATCGGCTTGTTGCACCGGCCCCGGCTCCTGATCCTGGACGAGCCGACGGTGGGTGTCGACCGCAGAGCCGCAACGTGATCCTCGAAAGTGTCGAGAAGCTGAGCGATGCGAGGATGGCCGTCCTTTACACGACGTACTACATGGAGGAGGCCGAATGGCTCTGCGACCGCATCGGCATTATCGACGGCAGCCTGATGAAGGCTGAGGGCACCCGCACCGAACTGGTGGCCCTGGTGGGGGAGCAGGACCGGGTGACGGTCTCGGCGACCGGGGACCTCGCCGCCACGGCACAGGCGGTGTCGGCACTCTCAGCAGTGGTGCAGGCCACGACGTCGGCCGGCGGGATCGCGCTGCTGGTGCGGGACGCCCGCGACGCCCTGCCCGACATCCTGGAAACCATCCGCAACGCCGGCCACGGGGCGGCTCGGTGCAGGTCACCGAGCCGAACCTAGAAGGGGTATTCCTCCACCTCACCGGCGAGGTCCTGCGGGACTGAAGGCGTCGCGTGCGCCCGGCCCTTGAGATCTGCCTGAAGGACCTGAGCCGGCTCGGGGCGACGCGGGTGGGGTGCCGGCGATGCTGGGCCTGATGTTCCTTGTCCTCGCCACCACTGTGGCCATCGTTGCGGCCGGCCAGGCCACCGCCACCCGGGAGGAGGATGCCACGGGGCAGCTGGACAACCTGCTGGTCCGTCCGGTCAGCCGGTGGTCCTGGCTGGCGGGGCGCCTGGACCGCCTCCGCTGCGCTGCTCGTGGTGCTGGGCGCCGTCGGCGGCGCCTTCATGTGGGTCGGCTCGTCGCCCACCGATTCCAGGGCAATGCGGGCCTCGGTGGTCGACTGCCGGAGGGGCTGGGTTCCTACAGGTGCTGGGAGGGGGTCTCAACGTCGTGCCTCCGGCGCTACTGTTCCTGGCCCTGGGCACCCTCGTGCAGGCGCTGCGGCCCCGGCTGGCATCGGCGGTGGTCTACGGCCTCATCGGGTGGGTGTTCCTCATCGAATCCCTCGGGTCGGTAGTCACGATCACCCACTCGGTGATGGACACGTCGCTCTTCTTCCACATTGCCCCGGCGCCGGCGGCGAACCCGAACTGGGCGGGACTGGGGATCCTGGTGGCGCTGGCCGTGCTCTGCGCAGGTGTGGCCGGTGCCGTCTTCCGCCACCGTGACCTGGCCGACGCCTGAGCAGCCTTCCTACGTCTGACGAGCCCTACTGCGGCTGGGCGAGCTGTGTCCGGTCCTTTCGGTTACCGGCCCGGCGCCTGGCCAGGCTACGGGGGCTCCGAGAGCGTGCCCGCAAGAGCATGTGCGCCTCGGTTCTCGGTTTCCCTTTCATGGTCCGATCAGCTCTTGAAACGCCGATGAAGCGGCGACGATGCTGGTTGGGTGGGGCCGCGAGCTGCGCGTACAGACTGATGGCCGGGACGAACGCCGTCTCGAGTCAGCCCAAAGACACGTCCGGAGGTTGCCCCGAGACTCGGGCCCTTTGGCCCTGGCTCGTGGAGCCGCTTTGGCGAACTTTGGGAGCCTCGCAGAAAGGCAGCGGGGGGCGATGGACCCCTCGAAGCCCTGCCAACCGGCCCTAGCCGTCTGGCCCCCTGAGGACGAGCATTGGACCCGAGTCTGAGTCACAGGACTCCGATGACGGACGGAAGGAGGGCAGCCGAAGATGGTCGCTGCAATCGTCCCACTCGTCGTCCTCGGCGCGGGGTTCGTCGCTTACTGCCTCTACGACCTGCTCGGGTCCCAGGTGCGCTACCTGCCGAAGTGGGCCTGGGCCGCCATCTGCCTGGTATCGGTGCCCTTCGGTGGGCTCGTGTACTTGCTCGTGGGCAAGAAGAGCGCGTGAACGCCGTCGAGACCTCGGGGCTGTGCAAGGTCTACGGATCACAGCGGGCCCTCGACGCTGTCAACCTGCAGGTGCCCGGTGGTTCGGTGCTCGGGCTGGTCGGACCCAACGGCGCTGGCAAGACGACGCTGCTGTCTATCCTGGCGGGCCTCCGGCAGCCGACGTCGGGCTCCGTGACCATCGTGGCGGACCACCAATCGATCGCTACCTTGCCCGACACCCCACAGTTCGAGCCGTGGCTGACCGGGCGGGAAGTGGTGGACCTGGCCCGCGCCCTGGTGGCCCCGAGCCTCCCGCAGGCCCGGGTCGATGAGGTGCTGCAGGCGGCCGGGCTCGCGGACGACCGGGACCGGCGGGTGGGT
This sequence comes from Actinomycetota bacterium, assembly GCA_035765775.1. Taxonomy (NCBI): domain Bacteria; kingdom Bacillati; phylum Actinomycetota; species Actinomycetota bacterium. The sequence goes on from DASTWV010000020.1 coordinate 22,322, forward strand.
GGGTACTCCAGGGGGATGCTCCAGCGCCTGGGGCTGGCCGCCACGCTCGTCGGTGCCCCGGAGCTGTTACTGCTCGACGAGCCGGCTTCGGCACTCGACCCCGCAGGCCGCCGCGAGGTCCTGGATCTGATCGCCGAGCTCCGCGGTCACGCCACCGTGATCCTGTCAAGCCACATCCTCGCCGACGTGCAGGAGGTGGCTGACCGGGTCGCCATCCTCCGGTCCGGCCGGCTGGTGTTCGAGGGATCCCTTGGGGAGCTGCTGACCGGCAAGACCCAGCCGGCCTACCAGGTCCGGGTCCGGCCCCCGCTGGAACCTGCAACCGTCGCCCTCAAATCCCAGCCTTGGGTCACCGACGTTGCCCAGCGCGGGCTGGATGTCCTCTCGGTGCGGGTCAGTTCCCTGGACGAGGCCGAGCGCTCGCTGACCAGAGTCCTGGCCGGCGTCCAGGCCCGGGTGGTGAGTCTGCGACCAGAAGCTCCCGACCTCGAGGAGGTCTTCCTGGAGGTGACGTCTTGAGCCTGTGGCGGCTGGAGTGGCTGCGCATCGTGCGCACCAGGCGCCTCATGGCCCTGGCCGGCACCTACCTCTTTTTCGGCGTCACCGGGCCGTTCGTGGCCAGGTACCTCCCGAACATCATCGGCCACGTTGGTGGGCGCGTCCGGGTGTCGGTCCCGCCCCCCGTGCCCGCCGACGGCGTTGCCCAGTACGTCTCGAACGCCTCGCAGATCGGCCTGCTCGTTGTCGTGCTAGTGGCCGGCGCCGCCCTCGCCTTCGATGCCCGTCGGGAGATGGGTATCTTCCTTCGCACCCGCGTCCGGCCCGTGCGCCGCCTGGTGCTCCCAGCCTTGCTGGTCAATGCCGCCGTCGCCGCGGCGGTCTTTGCCATGGGCACGGTCGCGGCCTGGTACGAAACCGACGTGCTGATTGGGGCACTGCCGGCCGGCCGGATGCTGCTGGGCTTGGCGTTAGGGATGCTGTTCCTCGGTTTCGCGGTCGCGCTGACCGCCCTAGCCGCATCCGTGGCGAGAAGCGTCCTGGCTTCCGCCGGAATCGCCCTGGCGGTTCTGTTGGGCATGGCGATCGTCGGCACCATCGGAGGAGTGGGCGCCTGGCTTCCCACCCACCTGATGGGGGCGCTGGCCGGACTTGCCAGAGGCGATGCCGCCACCGGCTACCTGCGGGCGGCCGGCATCTGCCTCGCCGCCGCCGCAGCTTGCATCGCCGCATCCGTTCCGCTCGCGACGCGCCGGGAGCTGTGAGCTGGTAGGGCGGCCATGGTGGTCACGAGGGTGGTGATGGAGAGGGCTAGCTGCGCGATACAGGTGCAAGAAGGCGTTGAGGGATGGCCCCACGACGTAGTTGGCGTCATTGGACACGGCCTACATCAGGCCCCCTCGGCCACAGAATCCAGGCTATAGCTCTGTCTCGCACCCGCGGCAGCACAAGCACACAGGGCTCGTCGAGCTATGGATGGGCGCCGGTCACGCCGTCGTCGTCGACGCGGCGAGCTCGGGTGCCCCGCCGGGACGGTGCACGTCGCCTGCCTGCCGGCGAGCCGGGGCTGGGACCCCCCGCCGGCCCCCAGCTCCCACGGGATGGACGTGGGCGCGCCGCGGTGGGCATCTCCCGCGCCCTGGGGTGCCTGCCTCGCCGCTTGGCCGTTCTCGTTATTGAGGGAGCCGCCTTCTACCTCGGCGCGCCGCTCTCCCGACCCGTCGCCGCCTCGGTGCCGAGGGCGGCACGCCTGGCCTTGCGCATTGTCGAGTCGAGGAACGGTACGCGCTCGCACGGAATCGACCGGTGAGTTCCGCGGCCAACAACGCGGTCTTCACGCAGTGAGTCGTACGACGAAAGAGTATCGATGACAAACGGCATCGCCGACGTGTTCCGACCCCTGCTGGTCACCATCGGACCTCCGCCAGCCTCGAGGCGCCGGCCGGGCTCATGGTGGAACATTACATCGGGGCGCTGGCAGTCTGGGACGGCGACCTCGAGGGCATGCTCTCGGAGCGTGACGTGGTCCCTGCCATGGCCGCCGGCGTCGACCCTGGCCGGACCAGAGTCGTGGACTACATGACTCCTTGACCGTATGTCGTCGGCCAAGAGAACACCTGCGAGGGGCCCGACTGATGGTCGAGGGCGGCATCCGCCACGCGCCGGTTGTCGATGCCAACGCAGCGGGGGGGCATGATCTCGGTGCGCGAGCTCCTGGCATGGAGCCTGGGACCGGGCGGCTGATGTCGAGCCGATGCCAGTTGTCCCCCTGGTGGGCCAGGCCTCAGGCGCTCGGGCCAGGTCCTTCCGCGCCCTTGGCCAGGCGCGCGCCGTCCTGCGCGATGGCCCGCACCAGGTCGGCGCGGGAGATGATGCCGACGAGTCGGCCGTCGTCGTCGGTGACCGGGAGCCGCTTCACGCCTCGCTGGTGCATTTCGGCTGCAGCCTCCCAGACACGGGCGTGCGGCGAGATGGTGGCCACGAGCCTGGACATGACGTGCTCGACCCGGGTCGGCTCGGGCCGGGTCCTCGGCTCCCGATGGGCCATGACGTAGTCCAGCACCGTCATCCCCCGGTCCCGGTCTTCCAACGGGGTCATAGCCTGGATGAGGTCGCTCTCGGACACCACCCCGATGACCAACCGCCCGGCGACCACCGGCATGCCGCTGATGCGGTTGCCGGCCAATCGCAGGGCCGCCTCGTGGATGGAGTCTTCAGGGGTCACGGTGACGACTCGGATGGTCATCACATCCTTCACGCTAATTTCGTCCATGTTCCACTCCTCCAGACCGGTCCGTGTTTCCTGGGATCTTCGTTGCTCCGACCATGCCCGTATCAGGGCCGATCGGACCCTTCCCCGAGGGCCCTCTTTCCGGCCGGGAAGGTGGAGTGAGCTCCAGGCTTCCCAGGGACAAGTAAGACTCTTCCTCCTGGGCGAAGTGCAGGCGCAGGACGGCGTACAGGCCGTAGAGCAGGCCCCGTAGTGCCCGGGCATCCTCGGCATCGGGTCCCTCGGGTGGCAGGTCGTCGACGGCCGCTGCGTAGCGGCGGATCAGGCGGCGGATCTCCTGGTGGCCACGGCTCATCGCCGCGGTCGGGTCGTCGCCGCCGAGGACGGCAGCCACCACCGGGTAGAGGATGCGGTCGTCCTCCTCCTCGTGCGGCTCCAGCGTCTCGACGAGGAACCTCCGAACCGCCTCCAACCGGCGCCGGGCCTCGTCGGGAGCCATTTCGTTAAGGGTGTCGCCCACGCGGCGGAGCTCATCGAGTTTCGGCAGAAGCCTGGCGTGTTCAATCCGGAACCGTTGGGCCACCTCCGGCCCGATCGAATCCATCGGCGTCCTGCGCCGGCCGGGCGTCAGTGCTCGGAGGGCGTTCAGGATCACCGCCACGTCTATGGCCTCCTGGACGAGGGCACCGGCCACCGGGGTGATGGTCCCAAGGGCGGCGGCGATCATCGCCGCAGCGGACAGCCCCATCCCAGCGACGATGCTCTGTCGGGCGATCGAATACGACCTCTTGGCGATGCCGATCGACTCCGCCAGCCGGTCTAGCCGGTCAACCACGATGACGGCGTCGGCGGCCTCAGAGTGGGCGGAGGCGCCCCGGGCCCCCAGTGCGACGCCGACGTCCGCGGCGGCGAGCGCCGCAGCATCGTTCAGGCCATCACCGACCATGACCGTGGTCCCTGGCCCCCGTTGGGCCCGTACCGCCTCCACCTTCTCCTCGGGCGAGCACTCGGCGATGACCCGGTCCGCACCCACGGCGTCGCCGACGATGGCTGCCACGTCCGATTGGTCTCCGGTGAGGACCACGACCTGCTCGATGCCGCCGTCGCGCAGCGCCCGGATGGTGCGGGGCGTGTCGGCCCGCAGCGGATCCTCGAGCACGATTATGCCGACACGGGTCGGCGACCCGTCCCCCCCACCCTCCGGGGGCGCCGTCACAGCCACGACGGCGTGGGAGAGGCCTTCCTGGTTCAGGCGCCGGCGCACCCGCCGCAGGTGCGGGGGCAGGCCGGCCGGCACCACCCAGGAGGCCCGCCCGACGCGGACCTGGAATCCCTGCACGGCGCCCTCGATGCCTCGACCAGCTACCTCCGCAACATCCGCAGGCAGCGAGAGCGGGAGCCCCCGGTCACGGGCAGCCCGCACGATGGCGGAGGCGAAGACGTGCGACGACACCTGATCCAGCGATGCGGCGAGGCCGAGGATGGACGCCGGGTCCGTGCCGGCTTCGGTCTCGATGGCCGTCACGGCGGGGACCCCGGCGGTGAGGGTCCCGGTCTTGTCCATCAAGAGGCGGCGGGCCTGGGCCAGCCCTTCAAGTGCCTTGCCGCCCTTCACCACGATGCCGCGCCGCGCCGCTCGCGAGATTCCCGAGACGATGGCCACGGGCGCGGCCAGGATCAGCGGGCACGGCGTGGCCACGACCAGAACCGCGAGGGCACGGACCGGATCGCCCGACAGCGCCCATGCCGACCCGGCGATGCCGACCGTCACCCCGGTGAAGCCCAGGGCGTAGCGGTCTGCCATCCGAGCGAAGGGGGCCTTGGACGCCTGGGCTTGCGCAACCAGGCGGACGATCCCGGCGTAGGTGCTGTCCCCGGCCCTCGCCGTGGCACGGAGATCGAAGGGACCGCCCGCGTTGAGACAGCCGCTTCGCACCTCGTCGCCGCGGGCGCGCTCGACGGGCCGTGCCTCGCCGGTGAGGGCAGACTCGTCCACGACCGCGGCCACGCTCGCCACCCTGCCGTCCACGGGGACCACGGCACCGGGCGGGACCAGGAGGACATCGCCCACAGCGATCTCCTCGATCGGGCGGGCGACGAGGAGGCCGTCCTCATAGCGGTGCGCGGTCCGCGGGGCCCGCTCGAGCAGGGCCGAGAGCTCACGGCGGGCGCGGGAACCGGCAAAAGCCTCAAGGGCTTGCCCACCGGAGAGCATGAGGGCGATCACCGCCCCAGCCAGATCCTCACCGAGCGCCAGCGAGCTGGCCATGGCAAGCACCGCGATGAGGTCCACGCCAGGCTGGCGCCGCCAGAGGCTTCGGGCCATGGCACCGGCCACCTGGATGAGCACCCATGCCGTAGTTGCGATCCAGACCCAATCCCCGGCGCGGGGCAGACCGGCGCCGTGGAGGAGGGCGCCGGCGGCCAGGCCCGCGGCGGTCGCGGCGGGCTGCAGCCAGCGCCCGTGGAGCCGCACCCAGGCGCCGCCGTGCGGGGAAGGCTCGGGCGGCGCAATCATGGCCTGCTGGCCTCTGCGGCCTGCCGGCGGCCGTCCGGCGACCGGAGCACCAGCACCGGGACGGCGCACTGTTTGGCCACGCGCTCCTCGGCGCTCCCCTCGCGGCCAGGCGGGATCTCGGCCTCCGGGGGTGTCGGGGGCGGCGCGGCGGCTGGAGCGAGCGCAGCCTCGGCGAGGGATGTCCCACCGAGTGGGACCGTTACACGGGTGTACATGTACGCCTCCTTTCCGCCCCTCAGATCCGTGCCCTCAGGCGGTCCGTACGTTCATGGTCGTGATTGCGGCGTCGGGAGGGCAGGGCCAGATGGCCTGTGGTCGCAGGGCGGAAGGTCATGGGTTCCAAGTGCCGGCCCAAGCCCCCAATGCCCCAGGAGGCGGCTCCAACTGACGCGTCGGGGGCTGTGCCCCGCTCCCCTGCAATTCGAGGCGTGCCATCTGGCACACCTCCCAGAATGCATAGGCATTGAGCAGGAGGCCCCGTAGGGTCTCTCCTTTGTACGTGGCCATGCCAAAGTCCCCACTGGTGGCCACTTAGAACGCCCCACGGGTGGCCGCAAGGAAGCCCCACCTCCGCCTGAAATCCGAGTCCTGGCCCCTCCGGCCGGTGACGGTGTCGGTGTCCGCCAGCACCACACCGACCGGAGGGAACCTCATTGTGAAGTCAGCGGAGGAAGACATGGACCTGATCGCCGCCTACCACGAGGTAGGCACGTACCGGGGAGCGGCCGTCATGTGCGGCTGCGACCACAAGACCGTCAGGAGGGCCGTTGAGCGTCACCGGGCGGGGGCCGCCGCCCGCCAGCGCCCGCCACGGGGCCACAACTACGACCCGCTCGCAGAGCTGGTCGCCGCCCGGGTCGCCGACACCAAGGGCCGGATCAGCGCCAAGCGACTGCTGCCGCAGGCGAAGGCGGCGGGCTACACCGGCTCCGCCCGCAACTTCCGCCGCCTGGTCGCCCGGGCCAAAGCGACCTGGCGCCGGGGACATCACCGGGGACGGCGTCCGGCGGTGTGGGCGCCGGGCGACACCCTGGTGATCGACTGGGGAGCCACCGGCGCCCTGCATGCGTTCTGCGCCGTGCTGGCGTGGAGCCGCTGGCGCTTCGTGCGCTTCGCCGCCGACGAACGCGCCGAGACCACCCTCTCGCTTTTGGCGGAAGCCCTGGAGGCGGTGGGCGGGGTGCCCAAGGTGGTGCTGTCGGACCGCATGGGCTGCCTGAAGGGGGCGGTGGTGGCCAAGGTGGTGGTGCCCACGCCGGACTACGTGCGCTTCGCCACCCACTTCGGATTCCGTCCCGACTTCTGTGAGGCCGCAGACCCAGAATCGAAGGGGATCGTGGAGAACCTGGTGGGCTACGCCAA